>NZ_JAPEOR010000006.1 GCF_026341125.1 Streptomyces sp. NBC_01142 | reverse complement strand
CCTCGTCGACACCCGCGGTGACACGGCCCGGACGGCTCGGCAGCACGCAGCGGGAGGGCGCAGGGCGTCGGCGGGACGGAGACGGCGGTTCGCCCGGGAGCAGCAGGGAGGGTGTCCGGCGGACGGGGCGCGGCGGCGGTGCGGGAGTCAGGGGGCCCAGGGAGCGGGCGGGGTCGACGGCGGTGGTGTTGCCGGGCCCGCAACACCACCGTGCCGAGCGGGCCGACGAGCAGCTGCCCCGCGGGGCGCCGGCCACATGGTGCGGCTCGGCGAGAGTAGCCGGGGCGACGGCCTTCGGCCTGCTTCAGCGCCTCCAGTGTCACGCCCGTCATCCTCGAATCCGCAGATCAGCAGGGGGACACCACAGGGCGGCCGGGAGTAGGCCCGGCAAGGTCCTGCAGGCCCGGCTCGGAGGCGGCCGGACAGTTCTGGACAGTTCTGGACGCTGGCGGACACCAGCGGACACCGTCCTCCACGCCTCGGGCCGGCGGCGCGGCCGAGCTGGACGAGCGGGGCGTGCTCCAGGACGTCGCCGGCACACCGGCACCGGGCGACACAGCCCGCCGGTGACTCCCCCGCGGCCGGCGCGACGTACTCGGTCACCACCTGCTACGCCGGTCGGCCTCCGGCGCGGCAGGTGCCTGAAGATCCCGCCCCCGGGCCGGGCAGCGCGGGCGCGGGGCGGCCGGCACCCAGCCGACGGGCGCACCGGCCGTGAGCGCAGGGCCCTGGCCGGCTCATCCGGCCGGCGTCTCCGCCACGGCGGGCACGGCCCCGGCGGCCTCTTCCCCGGCCGAGCTCGCGACGGCCGGCTGGACGTACTCGGCCACCACCTGCTCCAGGACCCCGAAGACCTTCTGCGCCCGCTCGCTGCGCGCACTGCCGAACGACTCCCTCGGGGCCGTCAGCAGCACATGCCAGTGCCTGCCGGTCAGCCGCCTCTGGCCCGCCGCCCGCAACGCGTACCGCACACCCCGGTTCTCCTTCTCCCTCAACACCGCCTGTTCCGGCGACACCAACCGGTGCGCGAGCATCGTCAGGCTCTGACGCAGAGGCAGCGGCACCTCCTTCCACACCGCGTCATCCGTGCCCGGGAGCAGCAGCCCCCGCGCCACCCCGGCCTCCGCCCGCACCGGCCCCGCATCCCCACCAGCCGCACCACCCCGGGAACCGGAACGAGCCCGTGAACGGCGCCCTGGTGCCCCCTCCGCGCCCCCGGCGCCCCCGGCGCCCCCGGCGGACTCGGCGGACTCGGCGGCCGGCTCCTCGACGGGAGCAGCGGCGGCGTCCTCGCCCGCCGCCGGCACCCGGGCCGGGGCCGGGCCGACCTCGGCGGCCGGGCACCCGCCCCCGCGTACGTGAGCGGCCAGCCCCACCGGCGCACCCGCATACGCACAGCTCCCACACCGCACCCAACCCGCGGCCGCCACGGCCTGCTCCACCACCGAGCGTTCCGGGCCGAACCCCGCTTCCACCAGCCGCTGCGGCAGCGTCAAACCCCCTTCCACCGCCCGCAACGCCGCAGCCGCCGTGATGTCATGCCCCCGCACAAACCACCGGCCGATCTCCGCCTCACCCCCACACCCGCAAAAGCAATCCCCACTCGGCACCAACCGCGGCTTCCTCGACTCCGACATAACCCGCGACCGTAGCGCCTCCGGCCCGCCGCAGATCAGCGAACCACCCGACACGACCAGAACCGACCAGAACCCGCCCCAACGCGACCACCCCACCACCACGCACGACCAGCTCGTACACCCAACACGACCACCAGCCCGCACCCCGAACACAGCAGCACAGCGCGGTAGGACAACAACCACCCAGACACGCCACAACAACCCGACCACCCAGACCGACAACCACCCGAGCCCCACATACACGACCACACAGCACAGGAATACAGCCAGACCATGCAGCCCGGCCATGCAGCGAGGTAAGGCAGCGTGACACGCGAGCGCGATAGAACAGCGCGCTCACACACCACGCTGACCCCACGCGACCAGGCACAACACAACCCGGCCCACGAGCACACGAGCCCACCCACAACCAGCCGCCCACACGACACAGGACGGCACGACGTCGGCGGCGGCGGCCGGACGGCGGCGGACGGCGCGGAGGCCGGGCGCGCGGTCGGGCAGCCGGAGGGCGGAGGCCGGGCGCGCGGCGGGCGGGGAGGCGCGGCGCGGCCGGACGGCGTCGAGGCTCGGCGGAGGGGCAGAGGCGGCGCAGGGCGGCGTCGGCGGCACGGGGGCGCGGCGCGGTAGCCCACAGGACGACGTACTCGGCGCCGGGCACGGAGCGGCGCACGGCGGGAGGCCGGCGGCGGGGCAGCACCAGGAGGCGGCGGGACGGGACGGCGGGCGGCAGCCGAGGCGACGGCGGGGCGCGGCGGAGGGCCGGAGCGGGGCGGGTGGCGGGTGGCGGACGGCGGACGGCGGACGGCCGGGACGGGGCGCGGCGCGGGTGGGCGCCGAACAATGCCGAACAACGCCGGACAACGGCGAACAACTCGCCCACCAGCAGAAACTGACGACACAACAACCCGAGACAACCCGAGACGCGGCCGACAGCGGCTCCGGCGTGGCCGGCGGCCGCGGGCACGGGGGCGGGGCGGCGGAAGGGCGGAGGGCGGAGGCGCGGACGGGCGCAGGGGCGCGGCGGAGGACGGCGCGCGCAGGGGCGTGGCGCGGTAGCCCACAGGACGACGTAGTCAGGTGCTGGGAGACGCCGCGGCGCACGACGGCGGGACGCGGATGACGGGCCTACTCCTCGGCCTCGAACAGGGCGCGCCACGGCCCAGGCGCCGGCCAGCGGGCGGGAGGGCGGCACCGCAGGGGGCTCGGCCCGACGGCGCGGCGAAAGCCAGGCTGTTCTCAGGCGGTCATGCGCAACCTCTCGTCCCAGCAGCAGGTGCCCACCCACCCGTTGTCGTGCCGGTGCGCGGTGCCGACAAGGATTTCCTTCTGGCACATCTTGCACGTCTCCAGCTCGGCGTCGAGGCCGTGTTGTTCGAGCACCGCGGCGATCTGCGCATCGGTCGGGTGGGAGTCGAACGACTCGTCTTCGGTCAGCACCTGGTCGTCACGGTGGCGCACCAGTTCATAGGAACGGCCGTCGATTCCGTTCCAGACCAGTTCCCGGACGAGGTACTGCTCCCCGTCTACCGCGAACGGGTCGTGGTCGATCTCGCGGACGACGACGGTTCCGGGCTTCGATGCATTTCCCATGCGGCTGCCAACTTCCTTGGTTTGTCAGGGTGGTGAAGGTCCTACGGCTGCTGCGTGCGGTGCTTGTGGTCGATCTCCTCCACGCGAGCGCTCAAGCGGGCGGCGGTGCGGCGGACGTCGTCGACGGCTTCGCGCAGGACCTCCTCCAGCGCCTGCCTCATGCTGTGGGCGTCGAGCTCGCTCGCGATGGCGTAGGCCGTGCCCGCGTCGACGCCTTGCAGCGTCACGGTGCCCGTGAGGAGGACGTCGTGGCGGTCCAGCGGGTCGTAGTAGCACCAGGCGTCCTCAGCAGTGGCGCGGCGCCCCTGGACCGTAACGGTGTAGCCCTCATGGAGGAAGCGGGCGGTGCCATCGAGGTCGAGGCGGAAGCCCGGGTCGGCGGGGGCGCTGAGCTGGCGCAGTTCCATGCGGGATCTCCGGAGTGTTGTGATGTCGCCGGTCGGGTGAGCTGGCCGCGGCGGCCCTGCAGAGGTTCAGCAGTCCAGAGGCGGGCCGTAGTGGTGCTGGTGGAGGTCGATGGCCTCGTGGATGTCGGCTTCGGTGAAGCCGCACGTCACGGGTGTGAGCGTGCCGCGGGAGAAGTCGATGGAGATGTCGAGCAGGACGGCCAGCAGGTCCTGGAGGTCGCGCGGGGGCAGGGTCAGGGTGTGGCGGGCGCTGCCGGGGAAGAGCTGGGCCGTGACCAGGTGGGCCAGGCTGTGCCAGGCCGGGTCCGGCCGGCTTAGGAGGTCGGCGCACAGGTGGCGGGCGATCGCGGTGGACAGGGTGACGATCGGCGCGGCGAGCATGGCGTTCGGCCGGCAGCGGTAACGGACCACGGGGCGCTCCTTACGTGGACGGCGGTACGGGTGCTCCTGCGGGGACTCGAACCCCGTTTCCCGGCTTGAAAGACCGGTGTCTTACCCATGGACGACAGGAGCCGGGACGGGCCGGGCCCGCCGCGCGAAGGCGAGCGGTCCAGGCCACGTTGCGGGTCAGCCCTCCGCGGCAGTCCGCGGGGCCGGAAGGTTGGCGCTCACGAACTGGAGGAACCAGTCGGGAACCTGACCCAGCTCGGCGTGGTAGCGCGTCCAGATCTCCCGGACGGGATGGCGCCGCAGGCTCTTGTCGGGCAGGACTTCGTGGCCGGTTACCTCGATGCTGTTCCAGCGGGGCGTGGCATCGCCGTCCTGGAACCAGCGGACGCGCAGCCGGACGGGCCGGACGCGGTAGCTGTCCTCGCCGTCCTCGACGGCGAAGTCCGGGCCACACTGTCCCTGCCATACCTTCTCGTACGTCCGCTGTGGCGGCTTGGCCGTCATCGCGTTGTCGTACTGCACCACCTCGTCGAACCGCTCCACGCGCAGCGAGGGCGTGAACTGTGCGGGTCCGGACGGGCCGTCGGCCAGCTCCATGTCCTACTTCCTTTCGTCACAGCGCGGTCGGTTCCCCCGGCCGTCACCGGGACGGTTCGGGTGGCGCGGCCGCGGGCTCTGCGGTCCGGTCGGCTCAGGTCCGGGTGATGTCTCCTGGCTAGCGCACTGTGCGGTACGCGGGCACGGGAAGGCGGGGCCCTGGTCGCGGCAGGCTGCCGGGACGGGAAGCGGTGCACGGCATGGGAGATCCGTACGGGTCGCATGTCCCGTCCAGGCAGGACCGAGGGATACCGCTCCCCCGGGGTGGGGGCGAGCGGTGAGCGCTCCTGCGGGGACTCGAACCCCGTTTCCCGGGTCGACAACCCGGTGCCCTACCTATGGACGACAAGAGCCTGCGTGAACGTGCTGCGTACCCTCGGCGGGATTTGAACCCGCGGTCTCCCCATTGAGAGTGGGGTGAGTTGAGCCGGACTACTCCACGAGGGCGTGGATTCCCGCCGTCGGCCGGGGATCGGATCAGGTAGGGCCCACACGGGGCTTGCTCGTCACCTTCCCCGGCCGGGGCGGGGCCGCCGTCGGCTCCTCCCCAGGAGCCTCGGGCGACGCGTGCCAGCGGACCGGGTCCGCCGGGGGAAGCATCACCTTCCCGCTGGCACGTCGTGAACTCTGCGGGTACTGCTCCCGCTCCTCCCCCACACGGGGGCGTGCTGCTGACACCACGAGTCCCAGAGGGCGCGCTTTCCCTCCTTCAACCCGCACCGGGGATCAACCGGGCGGGTTCGTTCTGCTGTGCCGGTGCGCAACCTCTCAACGGGGACTTCGCCTCTGGAGGGGGCACACACCAGCACATCGCGATCCGAGGGGAGTTGAACCCCTGCCCTCGATGCCTCAAGGGCCAGCTCCTGTAGCTGCGGACCTGCCGGACGGCCCGATGTGGCCGCTCCTGACTGTCCGGCGTCCTGCGGAGTTGATTACCCCCGCTGACCCTTTTATATTAATGCATGCATGGGAGTTGTGTCAACTTTTAAGGGTCAACATGATGGAGTAGCAACCTTGTGCGCGCCACCGGCCGCCGGCGCGGGTGGCGAGGAGGCCCACGTCGCGGCCACGAAGCCCATCGGCGGCAACCACGGACATCGCAGCCCCCGTCGGCTCGAGAGCAGCAACCGGGGCGGGCCTCGGGCCTCGGCAACCTGCATTCACGGCGTCAGCCGAGCCGCTACGATGGCGTGTGTTCCAAGGGCAACCGCGCCGCGCCCGGTCCACCACCACCTCGACGCCCACACCGCCGCAGGGGACCGCAGACGTCTGAGACTCGCGCGAGCGATCTCGTCATGCCCTCCTCCTGGACGGCCGACGCGTGTGGGGCAGCAGGCCGAACAAGGACGCGAGACGCCATGACCAACCCCCGCAACCGGGAACTCGACCGCGCCGTACGTGCGTACAAGCGGGCGCACCCCGGCGTCACCCTGGACCAGGCCCGAGCTGCTGTCGCCGCCCGCTCCGGCAGTCAGCCCCGCCTCCCGGCCCGGATCCCCGCTGCTCCCCTGCCCCGCCCCGCCGAACGACTTGAGGGCTACATCCAGCGCGTCGCCGGGGCGGCCGGCCTCCAGCGGCACCGGGCCATGGAACTCCTTGGCCTCGAGCCCGGCAACTCTGCCACCGAACGTCTCGACGAACTCGCTGCGGGCCCGCTGCCCGACCACTCCGTACGCGGCCTCGTCGCGGCCACCGGCATGACCTCTGACCAGGCCCGCGCCCTGACCGCCCCGCGCAGCGCCGCTGGCCGGATCCCGGACCTGGAGAACTTGGCGAGGCGGCTCCTGAGCGAGAAGCACATCCGGCCCGGAGGCGCGGGCAAGACCCGTACGGACGCGGGCGACCTCGCCAGGCTCCTCGCCGAAACGAGCGGGCAGCGCACTCTCCTGTTCGACCTGCCCGCCACTGAACCTCGCTCGACCCCTTACACCCCGATCCTCGTCGACCTGGACTGGCCGGCCGATGGCGCCCGGCCGCCCATCGATCCCGAGGTCTTCGACGAAGTCGCCGAGGCCCTCGGGATCGGGCAGGACACCTAGACGGACCTTCCGCCACGGGGGTAGCCCGCCAGTGGCGGACCAGGGCGCGCGGCCGGTCCTCGGACGTGGTCAGGCTGTCGCGCCCCAGGGCTCGGGGTCGGGGATCAGCAGGTTCTCGGCCTGTCGGGAGTCGCCGGCGGCGAGGTGCCGAGCGAATGCCGCGAGATCGGCACGATGGAGGATCAGAGGCCCTTCGTAGTGCCGGTGTTCAGTTGTCCCGACGCCGAGGGACTCATCATCCCAGCCGCCGAGCTGCGCGACGCGGTCAGAGGTGCCGGTCCGGTCCGCACGGTCCAGGGCATCCTGCCGGTGCCTCGAGGCGAGGAACTCGGCACGGGTGCCGACCCTGGTGCACGCGTCGACGACCGAGGACCACTCCAAGTAGAGGTCTTCGTCGTGTGTCGCCTTGATGATGCAGCGTCCCATGCGGTTCCTCCCGTTGCGGGGCGTAGCTGAAGGGGCGAGCAGCTGCTCGCTTCCGGTGCGAGTGGGGCCGGGCGTCATTGTCGCCCGCCCTGGACGGCCGCGAGGCCTTCGCCCGGTCTCGGGCAGGTCTGGCAGAACCCAGGTAGCGCAAGGCCGAGGTCGACGTGGCGGGCGTCCACGTCGGCGCACGGCGCCATCAGATCGGGCCACGCCTGCCTCACGCTGGTATCCGTCAGGTCACTGGGGCCTGCACGTCGAGCTCAGCCATCACCGTTCGTGTGATCGGCCATGCGGCATGCGCGATCGCCTCGACGATCATCCGCGCATGCTCGGCGTCCAGCCCCTCCGTGATCTCCATCAGGTTGACCGGCACGCCTTCACGCAGCGAAGCAGCGACCATGAACACCTTGACCTGGGTATCCGAGTACGTGTGGCCGGCGGTCTGCAGATGCCTGGCCATCTCCGCCCACTCCAGGTGGGCGTAGAACTTCTCCTCGTCGGTCGCCATGCCCCACTGGGCGAACCGGCGCACGTGGTTCGCCGACTGTGGCCGCTCCTCGTCGAGCAGGGCCTCCAGCCAGTCGCCGTGCTCGATCAGCAGCTCGGCGGCCGCCTTCGACTGGTCCCGCCTCGCCGCGTTGCGCAGGCCCTCCGCCAGCATGTCCTTCGTCCAGGGATTCATTCGCCGTCGTTCTCCTCGTCGGTCTGGGTGTGCTCGTTGCGCACAGGTTTCTGCGATGGATGGTCGCCTGCGGCCGGCAGAGGCGAACTCCTGCGACGGTAGCCGCAGTTCACCCCTAGCCGAATCGATCCGCCCCACTTTCTTACCAATTGACAGTCGTCTACGGGGGCATACAACGCCACGACGTGACCCTTTTAGATTGACATACCTTGTCGTCATGGGTAAAATTAGAAGCGTCAAGAGGGGTGATCGACCTTCTGGACGCCGGACAGTGAAGGGCGGCCGACCCGACCTGCCCGGCAGGCCCGTAGCTCAGTCAGTAGAGCGGCCCCCACGCCGGGGGACGGTCAGGGGTGCAATTCCCCTCGGGCCGCCAGGCGGCTGCCGCACATATGGCAGCCACGCACCACCAGTGCACGCCAAGCCCGTCTCTATGCGCCGAGGTCGCGCCTGCGGCCTGAGCTGGCGCCCACACGACGCGACCGCCGCAGTCGCCCCGCGTCGATATTCACTCAGTTCGCAACGAACCGTTAGGACCTTGCGCCATGCCCAACTTCACGCCCGCCGAGGCAGCCTACGCATGGATGAGCGCCCAGGACGCGCCCGTGACGTACTGGGACATCGCCAACGCCATCGCCGACGACACCAATGCTGAGGAGTGGAGCGCCGCCCACAAGGCCATCGTGCACCTCGAATTCGAGGGTCGCCTGGTCAACTTGTCCGCCCGCGAGTGGAGCAAGGTCGGTGTCACGGCCCGTAGCGCCCGCAAGGGCCGTCACCGCTACCTCGCCACCGACGACCAGTACAAGGCGTGGAACCGGCCCATGTACTCGGTGATGTGGGTGTCTTCCGACTTCATCGGCGAGACCGACGCCGACGCCTGGACGCGCGGCTACGCGCTCAAGGGCGTGAAGATCACCGGCGACGAGTACGACATCAACGGCATCCGCTCTGATGACTGGTCGCGGTATTTCTGGACCGGCCATGCCCGCAACGCGGCCGACGCGTACGCGCAGGGGTTCTTCGGGTGCGCCTACGACGTATGGGACCGGTCCGACTTCGAGGCGGACGTCGAGGACATCGCCGAGATGGTCGCCCGCGTGCACGCCGAGTTCGTCGACGACGACACCAGCGACCCCGAATACGTCGCCGCCGTCGTGCGTGACCTGCAGAGCCGCCGTGCTGCCGAGGCGGCTTGATGCTGTACCGCGAGGGAGAAGTCAACTGCGGCCACTGCCACGAACCGCAGGGCACCGCCGTCGACGACTACAACGGCGAGACGTACGAGGACGGCGAGGTCACGTTCACCCGCGAACCCTGCATGCGCTGCCGCGTCCACAGCCTCGGCATCCAGGAGCGCTGCGACGACGACTGCCCCGACTGCGAAGACCGCGGTGATGGTGGCGGCGACGCAGCCGAGGACTGACCAACCCGCTGGCGGCGGCACCAACCCGCGCCCCGCACCCGGCGGATCCGGGAGATCGGAGGATCCGCGGTGAGCCTGGACCACTCGCTTCTTGCCGTGTACGGCGCCGAGCTGAAGGGGGCGAACTGGGAGCATGTCTATGACCGCCTGGAGGACCTGCGTCGCGCCCAGGGCGCGGCCGGTGGCACCGAGGACGTGCAGCTCTTCACCGTCTCTGGTGACCGGGGCCCATCTCGGGTGGTGATCGGGGCCGCTGTCGTGGCCTTCGCGCCCGGCAGTTGCAAGTCCGTACGCGACTTCACCCCGTCGCCCGAGCGGGACGAGGCCGTGCGGCGGGCCGCCGTATTCGTGGGGCATGCAGAACCTGTCGAGCCCGGTTGGTTGTTCGTGTACGACCTGAGCTAGCCGGGCGCCGCTCGGCGGCAGCCGGCCTCGCCGTCGGGGAGGCATTCCCCTCCATCTTGACCCTTTTAATTTGACACATGGGCGCGAGTGGCGTAAATTTATAAGAGTCAGCGGGGGTGATCAACCCCGCAGGCGCCGTACGGCAACGCGGGCGCGGCCGATCCGCGCCGTACGGCAGGCTCGCAGCTACCGGAGCTGGCCCTGAAGGCATTCGGGGCAGGGGTTCAACTCCCCTCGGGTCACGACGTGTTGGCGCACTCCACCCACCGGCGCTCCGGCAGGGCACACGCCAGCACATCCATCGGACCTGACCGACTGATCCTCGGGAGGGTTGAAGAGGCGAGGACGCTCGCCTTGGAGCGGTAGCTCAGTGGCAGAGCCCCCCGGTTGGGGTGGTCGTGGGTTCGATTCCCGCCCGTTCACGACGTGTCAGCAAGCAGGTGAAGTTCCCCGCGGATCCGATCTCGCTGACACGCTCCGCTCGCGGCTTCTGGGGAGGAGCCGCAAGCGGACCGGCCGTCGGCCGGGGAAGGTGATGCTCGGGTCCTCGCGGACCCAACCTGATCTGATCCCCGGGCCGACGCCGGACATGCCCTCGTGGAGGACTGGATATCTCGCCCGGCTCTCAACCGGGAGATCGCGGGTTCAAATCCCGCCGAGGGTACGCAGTTTGCGCGGAACGCGCGCAGCTCCTGTCGTTCAACGGAAAGGACACCGGACTACGGATCCGGAGATCGGGGTTCGAGTCCCTGCAGGAGCACCTACCGCTGTCGCGCCGTCCACCGGTGCCCAGAGGCGATGGTCCCGAACTCCGGGGCGCGATCGCCAACCCCAGGGGGTGTAGCTCAGAGGCAGAGCGACGGTCTCCAAAGCCGGCAGCGCAGGTTCGATCCCTGCCGCCCCCGCCCTGTCCCCCACCTCCCGATTCGGTGCGCCGCCGGACGTCGTCCTCGGCCGACCCAGTCGAAGGAGTCCGCCGGCCGTCCCACCCGACCCCTGCTGCTCAGTAAGGGAGTTCACCATCACCACGCCGTACCCGCTCTCCGGAGTGAAGAGGGTCTTGCACCCCGATGGCACCGTCGATCGCGTCGAGTTCCACGACAGGCCGCAGACCGCGGACGAGGCCCGCGCTTTCGCCAAGTACCGCGACCTGTCGCCGCTGGAGCTGATGCGACAGCTGCGCACCGCGGAATGGAATGCGGACGTCGCCCAGTCCGAACGCGACCAGTGGAAGGCGACCGCGCAGCGGACCCAGACGGAGCTGGCGCAGGCGGAGCGACAGCTGGCCGCGATCACACCGGATGGCTGGGAACTGCCCAAGGCCGTCCAGGAGCTGCTCGCGCACGCCGAAAGCCACGGATGGCGCTCGGCACGGGCCTGGACGCCGCGCGGAACGGACGAGATGCTGCTGAAGATCGTCGTCGGCCGGGACACGCTCCCGTCCGACGCTCCCTCGCGTGGGACCCAGTGGCGATTCGAGCTGACCTGGAGCTGTGTGCCGGGCTCGGCCCGCCGGGCCGGTGCCGGCCTCGCCCGCACGCCTGACCGCCCGCAGTGGCATGACGCTCCGTCGGTGCGCAAGATCCGCGCGCTGATCAGTGACCACCCCTACGCGGCAGACGCGGCGTGATCGCCTTCGCCGCCGTCGCCGCCCTCGCCCTGCTCGCTCTCGGCTACGCCGCGGGGCGGCTCCGGCCCTGGGAGCTCTTCGGGATGTGGGTGGAGGACCTGCTGCTGCCGCACAACCACAAGCGCTGGCTCGGCAACCGCTCCCGCGAGTGGGCCCTCTTCGCGGCCCTGGCGGTCACGCGGCCCTGGGCCGCACTCGAGGTCTGGCGGAGGCGCAAGTCCCCGGAGGCGTCCTGAACATCGTCCCCCGTCGCCCTGCCGTCGTCCGGCGGGGTCGCTGGGCCCTGACGGGGCGACCGCCTGTAGTGATCCGGCGCCGCCCCCGAGCCGGAGTCGTCCGTACAGCAGAGGAGTTCCTTGTCTGTCCGCCATCTCACCGAACGGGTCGAGCTGCCGCTGCCCGGCGTCGGCTCCGCCGCAGCGCGCGTGACCGTCCTGGAGCGCGGCCGCGTCCGCTACGTCGTCCGTGCTCCGCACGTGCGCGGGACTTTCGTGGTCGTGCCGGACCACATCGCGAACGGTCCGATTCTGCCGACCACCGTCGCGGTGCAGTTCGGTGACGGCACTGAGCCGCTCGGCAGCTTCTACCGCGAGCACCGGCCCGACGAGCCGGTGGTGCACGGTGTCCGGGTCCATGGCTGGACCGGGCACCTGCACCCGGATGACCTGCCGACCGGTTGGTTCCTGGGCCGCTACGCCGCCGGGCTGAGCAACGGCATTCACCGGGAGCTCGCCCGCGGCACGCGGCGCCGCATCGAGGCCGTGATCCTTGCCATCGTCACGCACTGGCGCAGCCTGCCCTTTCGGCGCGACCTCATGGTGACGGCGGCGCGTGAGAAGGCGGCGGAGTACGCCGAGCACGAGGGCAACAGCGCAGCGGCGGCGGAGGCCCAGGCCGTCGAGCTCGAGCGGGAGCGCCGGTCCGTTCGTCACCGGATCTGCGTGCTGGCCGGCATCCTGCGGCGTCGGCCACGTCCCGTGCAGGCGCCGCAGGCTGAGCCGGTGCAGCTGCCGATCGAAGATCCCCGCCGGGGCACGCTCGGGCAGATCACGGTCCGCGAGGTCGCGGTGAACGCCGAGGTCGCGGGGAGTGTCGTCTACGAGGTGACCGGCGCCCGGGTATCCGGGCGGTTCACCGTCGGACCGAACCGGTACCGGCCGGAGCCGATCCCCCAGGGCATCTGGGTCGCCTACGGGCACGCCAGCGGCCGGTACTACGAGGACGAGCGGGCGCACGCGCCCGTGGTCAACGGAGTACGCCTGTGCGGCCAGTGGGACCACGACACGAGCGACGACATCACTCCCACCGCCCCGGACACCATCGGCGCCCGGGTGCCGTCCCGGGGCTCGGCGCCGTACGCCACCGAGCGCCGCACCGCAGCTGTCGTCCGCGCGCTGGCGCTGCACTACCTGCGCCGGCCGGACCTGGCGGCGCTGCGTCTGGCGGCCGCGCAGGCCAACGTCCCGAGCCTGCGCGCAGACGCCCGGCGTCAGCTGAGCGAGGTCAAGAAGCAGCTGGCCATCGAGGAGCGCAACGCGCGCCGCCATCGGGCCCGCGAGTGCGAGCTGCGCTCCCTGGTCCCCGGCAGCCGGCGCGAGGACCTGCCTGCCGAGGCCGCCTGACCACCGAGTTCATCGCCGTACCCCGCCCATGGAGTGGAGATCATGCACAGCAACGTCATCGAACGGCGGATGCAGGAGGCGCACGACGACTTCGCCGTCCGCGGCCAGGCCGTGGCGGACATCCTCAACGCCGAGGACATCCAGGGCGGAGGGTGGACGGTCACGGCCGGGGTCAATCTGTACGGGTCGTTCACCCTGCACCATCCCGCCGGATTCGCCGTCCACGTTGCCCGCCTCACCCCCAATCTCGCCGGAGCGGCCGGGCGGCGGCTCACGGTCGACGGCCACTACCCGCGGGAGTTCTACGGCGACCGTGCTCCGACGATCGGCGTCGGCCTCGACCAGCCGGCCACCTGGCTCGCGCGCAGGCTCGTCACCAGGTTCCTGCCCGCGTACCTGAATGTGTGGCCCACGGCGATGCTGCACAAGCGGCTGGAGGAGCAGTACACGGCGGCCCGGACCCGGCTGAACGCGCGCCTCGAGCGGGCGCTGCCCACGCTGGGGCCGGGTGCTGTCGGCGGCGGCCCAGACCGGCTCCAGTCGTACGCGTCGGTGAATCACCAGGTGGAGGGGGAACGGGCCATGTGCCGTGTGAAGGCCCGCCTGAACCACCCCGGGACCGCGGTCGATCTGCGGTTGGACTGGGTGCCTGCGGACCTTGCCGTTCGGATCCTCCAGGTTCTCAATCCCGCACCGCCCTTGGAAGGGCGGATCATTCCCGGTGCGCGGGCGCTGGACGCCTCTCCCGAGGCGATCGCCACGCCGCAGGTCGTCGTCGGCGAAGTGGTGCGCGGGGCCCAGGCACGGCACCCGCGCCCGCAGCTGCCCGAGGGCCGGCGCGCGATCTCCCGGCCGTTCTACGAGCCGTGGTTCGCCCCGAGCCGCAAGCGTCGGCCGCTCGCGATGCCACGGGAAGAAGTGGTTCCCGCCGAACGGTAGCCGCACCGGCGGCGCGCTGCGTGACGCGCACAGAGCCGTCGGGATCCGGCGGGCCGCCAGCCGATGCCGTCTGATCGTCACGCTCCAGGTTCCTCGCCCTGGCCGACTTCAGGCGGTCTCGTCGGGCTGAGCGATGCCCGCGGCGGCGCGGACCTCCCTCAGCAGGACGCCGGCCTGCTGCTCGTCGACGGGGTCGAGGTAGAGCAGCCGCATCAGGATCATCTCCGCGCAGTTCCACCTCTTCTGCCAGTGCGCGACCCGCGCCAGCCCGTACAACCCGCGCAGCAGCGGCCGGTTGGACATCTCCTGCCACAGGAGCACGCCGCCGTCGTACATCGGGAAGGCGAGCGGCACCTCGGCGACGGCGACCGCGCATTCGTACCACCGGCGCGCTTCGTCCAGCACGCCGGAGTCTCGCTCCAGGCCGGCCTCGCGTGCGGCGGCGAGATGGAGCTCGGCCCTCACCACGTACGCCTCGGCCGCCGCGGGCTGCTCCGTGTGCAACTGCTCCAGGCGGGCGTGTGCCTCGTCCGGTGCGAGGCGGAGCAGCTCCTCGCGGGCGGCGGGCAGGAGGCTGTGGTCGTCCGGTAGCCGGTAGACGGGACGGACGCCCTGGGTGAGCACATGGCGCCGCCACCGGTCCGGCTCGTCGACCGGCTCCAGCAGCGCTGTGTCGACCTCCTCGGGTTCCTCGTCCCAGTCCTCGCCTTCCTCGGGGGCGCCGTAGTCCAAGGGTTCCACGCCGACCGCAGCGAGGTAGGACGGGTCGAAGGTGCTGCCGCACGGCTGTGGCTGGTCCTGGTCGCGCGCCCGGTCGGCCGCCTGCATCGCCTCCATGCACAGGCCGGAGTGCAGCAGCTCCATCGAGACCGGGTGGTACTGCTGCGGCCACATGTGCGCGCCGATCCCCGGACCCCAGAACTCGAGGTCCTGCTGCAGCAGGACCCGCAACGCCATGTCGCAGCCGGCGGCGTCGAGCCGCGGGCCCTGCTGCATGATCCGGTCCGCGTTCTCCTGCACGGTCGCCAGGGCCTTCTGGTAGCCCATGCCCGTTTCGTGGCTAAGCCGGCGGGCGATCCGCGAGAAGTGGGTGGGTGACGTACGGGGATTGGTCGGCATGGCGCTCTCCTGAACACGGTCCCGCAGATCGCACCGCCCACCTCGATGCGCCGACAGGACCGACAGGCCGGGCGCGAATGCTGCACTTGCTCTCCGGGGCCGAGCACCGGCTCGGTTCACTCAGGACGGCCAACGGTGGGTCAAGCCGACGAGCGCGCGCCCCCTGGGACGCACCGCGCCCAGAGTAGCGGCCCGCTCGACGCCGACGCTGGCCCTTCGAAGGTTCTCACCCCGTCGGGGGACTGCTCCACCGGTCGAGCAGTGCCCTGAGCAGCGCAACTGCGGTGTCGGCACGGTCTGTCAGCATGGGCACTCCGCTCCTGGAGCGGCAGACCAGACAGCGACGAAAGGGGAGATCGTGGCCACATTCGAGGAGCAGATCGACAGCATCGGCGTCGAGCCGATCACCGCGGGGGTGGTGCTCTCGTTCACGTCCACCCGGCGGGAGTCCGAGTCCAACCCGCGAGCGGGACGCCCCCGGGTGAAGAACGCATCGGTGTTCGTCGCCCACGATGAGCTGCGCGCGATATGTGAAGCCCTGGCGCAGAGAGAGGACTACCGCAGCCCTGGCGGCAAGGACGCCTTCCGCGGCTTCCTCATCGAACCCTGGGACGCGGATCCGGACGTACGCGGCTCCTTCCAGTTCTTCTCCGGCGACAGCGTGCTCGAGGTCGACCTGAGCGAGCGCACCCAGTCCGAACTGCTGGGGAGGCTGCAGCAAGCCCTGGAGAGCACCGAAAGTGAAACGCACATCCGCTTCTACGACCACCGCGGCATCAGCCTGAACTGACGCCCGGGAGCGAACGCATCGCTTCGGCCCCGCGACCGTCCCCGGCGTCGCCGCACGGCCGGGGCCCGGCGAGCGCGCCTCCGTCGGCCGGCCGTCGCGTGATCGCGACGGCCGTGGCGCTCTACCAGGCGGCGACGCGGGCGATGTGGGCGAGCAGCGCGGCGGTGACGTCGGGTGAGGTCGGTGGTGCCTCGGTGTTGATGGCCATGGTCGAGGCGTCGAAGTCACGGCTGGCCGTGTGCGTGATCGTGGCGGTGCCTCCGTCGCGGGACAGCGAGAAGGACGGCACCCCGGGCAGGCGCTCGGGCAGGTCCAGTGTTGCGGCGGGCCCGTCGGCGGGCGTTGCGCCGTCGAGGTCGGCCAGGTCGGCGGCGAGGTGGCGCAGGTGCCAGTCCTCGTGCGCGCACGCCCCGTGGCACTTCACCCCAGCAAGGCGCCGGGCGCCGGGCGCGTACAGCACGTGCCGGGTGTGATCCCGGTAGTTCTTCGTGTGGACGACCGTCTGCTCGGCGCCCGGGTTGAGCCGGACGATCCAGAAGGCGTCGCTCTCCTGGTCCTGGAACTGCCAGGTCATGCGGATCTCGGCGGCGATGGCGAGGTCCGGCCAGTCGACGGCGACGCCGGTGTCCTGCCCCTGCCAGGTGTGCAGGTGCACGCTGCTGCGGCCGGCGGCCGGGTCGGCGATCCACATTCCGGGGGTACGCGGCCAGTCCCGCACGCGGCCGAGCAGCAGCACAGACTGGTCGGGCCAGTTCGGCAACTGCGGGTGCTCGCGGGAGTTCTGGTAGACCGGGCAGGCCCCGCACTGCACACGCGGCGTGTCCGGCGAGGCGTTCGGAACCGGCCGTGAAGCGAGCTTCGCGCCCATGCACCGCTCGAAGCCGCCCCAGCGCTGTCGGCCGGTGCGGGCCTCGAAGAGCGAGGCGAACCGGATCGGCCGGAGCCCGCAGTGGGCGGGGGTGTCGAAGTGGGCGTTGAGCGACAGCCTGTTCCACCCCTGGCCGTCCGGCCCGCGCGGGCTGTACTCGTGGGGGTTGTCGAGGTAGATGGGCACAGGGCCTCCGTTCAGAGAGCGCTTGGGCATGCCGGAGTCAGGCGGCAGAGCGGGGGGATGTTTGATCAGATGCCGGAGCCGTAGGCCGCGCGAGCGGGCCTCTCGCCGGCAGTGGAACGGCCGGGCAGCGGCACGGGGTTGAGCATCGGGTCGTCGAGTTGGGCGTACCAGTCCTCCTCGTCGGCGAAGACGGTGTCGCATCCGGCGGTGCAGATCAGCTGGCCGGGCTTGAGGAGCCTCTGCACCTCGTGCACCGCCGGGTGGCCGTAGCCGATAGCGGATCCGTGGTTGCAGAACCCGCGGTCACGTACCGCGTGCCACGCATCGGCCTCGGCGTTCATCTGCGCCATCTCCAGATCGACGTCCAGGCGCTGAGTGAGAACGGCCTCCAACTCGTCGGCGCTGCTCTCGTCGGCGTACAGCAGGTTGGCTCCTTCGTAGGGGTCAGGCCCCGGCGCGATGAGCACCGGCAGAACACCTAATGTACGCAGACAGGTGACGTTAGTCAAAATAAAAGGGTCACCCCCCAGCCACCCTCTTTGAGTGACCCTTTTAATTTGACGCACAATCGCTATATGAGTACATTAGTGCTTGTGAAGGGTGGGAACGGTCCCCGCACCCGGACGACGAGGAGAGCGTGATGGAGCAGTTGCCGGTCGAGATCACCATCCACCGGGTCTACGAGGACGGAATCGTGGAAGACCTGATCTGCCCGCAGGGTCATGACCTGTGGCGGGCCCTCGACTTCGTCCAGCGGGTGATCGCGAAGGGGCACTGGGTTCTCATCGTCCCGGACCAGGGATCCGGCCTCATCGCCGAGGTCTCCGCCCCCATCGCGCCGGGCCTGCTGTCGGAGATCGTGTCCAAGGCGATCGACGCGGGCCAGAGCACGCTCGTCCTGCCCCAGACCATCGACCGGTCAGGCATCCTGCCGGTCCTGCGGAGCCTCTCCGCCGATCCGTCCTAACGAAGACGCGTCGCCTGCGTACTCGGACAACGGCGCAGCCACAGACCCCTGATCAGCCGCCCGGCGCCGCCACCGGAAGCCGAGCTCCCCCACCCCCGACGTCGCGCGCCACCGCCCGCGAGCTGCGCGCCCCCAGTCGAAAGGCCCCGTAAATGATCACGAACGTCGAGAGTCTCGCCCCCGCCCACGTCGTCGGGGAGATCCTCGTTGCGGCGATCCACAACATCGCCGAGCAGAACATCGACGGGCATGACCTCACCGCCGCCAGGAACCGGCTCGACGGCAACCTTTCCGCCATCGTCCGCTCGGCCAAGACGTACGCCGAGTCGGTCAAGGACGGCAAGACCGACGAGGAAGCCAAGCGGGACGCCGCCATCGCGGTCGTCAACAACTACCGCCTGCAGCACAACCTTTAGCCCGTCACGGGCAGTTCCGGCCCTGCCTAACGAAGTGCACCCAACAGAAGGAGACTGCGTGACCGACCTGACCACCCTGCCGCTGACCGGCCTCGAAGTACCGCACGCCCGCTACCGGATCACCAGCCTGCAGCAGGTGACCATGAGCTGCGGCGTCGCGTTCAGCGCGAACGTGCGCCAGGGCCGCGCTCTTGTGGGAGTGATCGAGAACCACGGTCGCGGCGGCGGCACTTGGTTCACCCCGGCAGACCGCACCGGCCGTCAGGGTATGGCCGAGTTCACGCGCACCTGCCGCTGGAAGGGCGAACCGATCGGCGAGGAGGAGGTGTACGAGCACCTCATCGACGAGTACGACCTGGCACGTACGGCCAAGCGGAACGCACGGAAGCGGACGAGCCTGGTGCGCGGGCTCGACGCCGACGGGTACACCGAGCACATCATCGAGGCCAAGGTCCCCGCCGTCTGGCTTGCCAGGGGCGACTACCCGTACATGGACCAGCTGGCCCGCGGGCTCTCCCGGCACCAGCCCGCGCCCGAGGTCTGGCAGGTGTGGGACGGCGAGCAGTGGCAGGAGCTCGTGCTCCCCCACACCGCCAACAACTTGTCCACGGCCAGGTGTTCGGCATGACGGCCGTCTGGTACCGGGCGAACGACGACCGGCGCATCATCGTCCACCTGGAAGACCCGTCCTACGGCATCGACAACGCGCGCTTCGCCCGGTGCGGAACCCTGCTCGCCGAGATCGCACCCCCGCTCGGCGAAGGCGACACCCGGCGCCTGTGCCGTACGTGCGGCCTGAGCGACGACGAGCTCGGCACGACTCGCTCCGGCTTCCATCGCATCCAGCCGATCGCCGTCGGGTAACCCGCTGCCGCCACCGGTGTGGCATTCAGGTCGGCCGTGCCGTGCCCGGCGGTACCTCCGGTGGGCGGGCAGGGCCGGTACGGTGCCGGGCATGCACAATTCCACCCCGCCCCCGGGCGCCGGCCCCGTGCCGGGACAGTGGCGGGTGATCGAGGCCCGACCGCGCCCGGAGGCGGAGGAGTTCGCCCGGACTGCGCGGATCACACGGCACGCCCAGCGGGAGTACATGGGAACGCACATCGTCTCGGAAGGAACGGCTGACGCCGAGATCCGGCAGCTCCTGGAACGATTCCTCGAAGTCGGGCGGCTGGCCCAGGACGCCGGTGGCACCGTGCGGGTGCGCAGCCCCAAGGCCGACGGGGACGACGCCTATTCCTTCCTCCTGTACCTGGAATCCCGGCACATCATCGGCTACCGGGGCCCCGAGCTCTCCTGGTTCGAAGGCGTCCACGCCTCGCTCGAGGACCTCCGCCGGGAGCAGGCCGAGCGACGGGACCGCGACCAGCAGCGGCAACAACAGCGTGCGGCACAGGAGCAGCAGCTGCGGGAGCGCCGTGCGGCGCACGAGGAGCGGATGCGCGAGCAGCAGGCGACGGCCGCGGCCCACCGAGCGGAAGCCCTCAAGCCGACCTGGCCGGTGCTTCCGGCCAGCCACTACGACCGCATCGGCAACGCAGCGCCGGCGCCCGCCCGCCGGCGGCCGATCACCGACGAGGCTCGGATCCGCCACGTCGGTCGACAGCCGCATGTCGTGTACTCCGCCGACGCGCTGAACAGCTCATTCTTCCGCAACGTACCCCCGGAGCACCGGTGTGAGGCCCTGCACCGTGTGCTCGACGTCCTCCTGCGCGCGCCGAGCAAGGGCACGGTGGTCATTGACAACAGCGCCATCACGGTGACCGGCAAGAAGGTCACGATGACCCTCTCCCCCGACTGCGCCGCCGTGCGCACCCTGAACCCGCCCCGGCCGGGCAACAAGAACGAGCCCCCGTGCTACCGGGCCGCAGTCTGGACCAAGGCCCGGGAACGCCGGGAACGCCCCCGAGAGCCGGACCACGAACCGTAGGAACACGGTCCGCCCGGAGCGTCGTGCGGGTCCGGTTCTCGACCGGGCGCGACAGCCCGCCCCATACGCGCGGGCCCAGATCGGCCGGCGGAACCCGCTCGCCGACCGCGCCCCGGATGGGGTGTTGCGATGCCCCGCCCCGCGCGGAGGTCTGCGCCGTCCGTTAAAGGGCGCCTCGGGCGGGCCGCCGCGGAATCAGGTACGAAGCCCGGCGCGCCCCAATCTGAATGACGGCAGCGCTCTTGACACTCTTTCAGGTGTTCTGTCATGTTCTGGCCGCAGTTTCGCGGCAGATGGTCGAGAGGGGATTGCCATGGTGCGACGAAGTGAGTACGACGACGGCCAGGCGGCGAAGCGGCTGAAGGTCCCGGTGGCCGCCTTCCGATGGGCACGCCACTGCGGGCTCGTCCCGGAACCGGATCTGCCTACCCGCCGGTGGTCGCCAGCCGCCGTGGCGGCGATGGACCCGGACGCGATCCGCGAGGCGCTTCCGCGGACGCCGATCTCCGGTGCTGCCGCCGCGAATCAGATCGCCGAGACGCTCGGCACCCCGAACCTGAGCGGCGAGAAGGCTGCCGTCACCGCGTTCGTCGTCCGCCGGCTGATCGACCTGCGGCTCCTCACCGATCTCAGCGCCAATCCGGACGGGTCCCTGGTCAACCCCGACCAGGTGGACCTCGTCTGCGCGCGCGAGGATCTCGCCGAGCTGGTGGCCGCCCACACCCCGCTGGGCCCCGACCAGGCCGCGCAGCGGCTGTCCGTCCGGCGGACCGACTTCGACCACATGTTGCGTCTGGGGTGGATCAAGCCGGCCGATGTCATCGAGGTGCGGTTCGGTACCTCGCGGGCCGGGGCGGTCGACGTCGCTCTGTTTCGCACGAGCGACGTCGATGGCCTGCCGGCCGCTCACCCCGAGATCGGCTGGGCCGCCCTCCGCACCCTCGGAAAGGGGCAGCGCTCGCCACTCGCCGCTCTTCCGGCAGCCACCGCCTGATCGCAGCCGGTGACACCGGGGCTCTGGTGTCAGGTCCAGGACCGGAGGGCGCGGGCGACCCCGCGAAGGTCCTCCTCGCCGGCGCGGACCGCTCCTGCGAGGGACCACAGGGCATCCGGCTTGGCTGCGATGGCCTGCCCGGACATCTGGAGGTAGGCGTCGGCGGCCGCGTAGCCGACGACCAGGTTGTAGTCCTCGAAGGGGCGCAGGACCAGGGCGTGGTGCAGGAACGTGGCCGCTCGGGATACGGCGTCCTCGTAGTACGGCTGTCCGGCGATCTGTTCGTAGCGGTGTGCACTGCCGGTCCAGTGGAGAGCTCCCCAGTCGGCGATGCCGACGTTCCTGGGGGCGGCCTCCTCCTGGATGGCGAGGAGCCATCCAGGGTCGACGTAGACGATCGGGCTCACCGCATACCCTCGGGCGCGTCCTTCACAGCTTCAAGGGCGGTGGGCAGAGCGGTTCGCGCAGCGGTGAGGAAACGGGCCTTGTCGGCGTCGCTGATCAGCAGCTGCTTGGCCCAGGAGCGGGTGGACACGCCCAGACTTTGGGCGTGCTCGTTCACCCGGGCCAGTTCTTCGTCGCTGAGATCCACAGAGATTTTCGGCATGCTCCCACCGTACCGCGCGATGCCTCCACCCGTGGAGGCATTCGCGGAGGCATTGCCCGGTTCCTGGCGGTGCGCAGGCGGACCACCACTGACGTGAGGCCAGGTCGCCCGCCGCGACCCACTTACCCCGATCGACCCAATAATTTTGACTAAACCCCCGGATAGAAGTACATTATACATATCTACGGTGCTCCGCGCGAGGCCAAAGCATCGCGCCGCGTCACCGAGCCCTTCTTCCGCCCGTCCGGTCGGTGGCGCCCATCCCGGGCCGCGCCGACCGGGCTCTTCTGTCCAAGACCGCCTGACCATCTCGGGGAGCCATCCATGACTCGTCAGACCAGTCGCCCGCTTGAGCACCACAACCTGCGCACCTCGGACCGCTCGCCCCGCGAGATCAGCACGAGCTTCCGCGACACCTTCGGGCTCGATCTCGATCCGGACTACCAGCGCGGTGACGTATGGAGCGGCGACCAGCGCATCGCGCTCATCCGGTCGTGGCTGACGGGGACGCCGACCGGTGTGGTGATCCTGAACGACCGCACCACACCCGAGTGGAAGGAAGCCAACGGGTACGACCCGACGGACCGCGGCGAGGCGATGTACGCGTGCATCGATGGCAAGCAGCGCATCACCGCGGCCTACCTGTGGTACGACGATGAACTGGCCGTCCCCGCAACCTGGTTCCCCGCCGACGACGTGACCGTCACCGAGGAGACCGACGACGGCCCCTACGTGCGCCTCTCGGGCTTGAGCAAGCCGGCCCGGCTGAAGTTCGCCAACCGCGCGCACCTGTCCATCGCGATGGCCAAGGTCGCCACGGTTGCCGAGGAAGCCGAGATCTACCTCCTGGTCAACGGTGGCGGCACCCCGCAGAGCGACGGCGACATGGACAACGCGGCCCGCGTCGCGTCGACGGGCTCCCCCAGGGCGGCCCGGTGACCCGTCCCGTCCGGCGTCCTCAGCGCCAGCTCACCGAGGCTGAGCTCGAAGACGTGCGCGGGGTGCAGACCCTCAATCTGCACCGCATGCTCCACCTCGGCCTTGTCGATCCGGTGCCCAACCCGTCCCCGATGACCGAGGACGAGGGCGCCCGGGTCCGCGAGCACGTCTGGCCGGCGTTCTTCCACCGGATCGACGACGGATACGCCTTCGGATTCTGGCGCTGGGCCTTGTGCGAGAGGGGCACCTGCTGGAACTGTCTGGCCGGACGCTGCGAGTGGTGCATGCACCGACAGAAGGGCCGCCCCGACGCCTGCGACAACGCCGAACCCGTACACAACCAGCACGGCCGGACCGTCGCCACCCTCATCCCCCGCCCCGGCGGCGAGCCGTGCGTGTGGTGGTGCCGGTGCCCCTGCCCGAAGGACGACGCCCGGCCGCCCACCGGCCCGGCTCTCACGGTCGCTACGCCGCGCCAGAGCGGCTCGCTCACGCTCGGCTCCGGAAGCGGACCCGACGGCCAGGACCCGCTTCCCGGCCTGTGAAGACTCGCTCGGCACGAGTGCAGCGGGCCACGAATGTCCCCGTGGCCACCGCGTCCGTCCCGACCGTTCCTCACCCGCCGCCGGGGCCACCGCTCCTACTTCTTGGCCTGGTCCGAAGCGGTAGCCGTGGCGCGCTCGCCGTCCTGCACCTGCTGCAGCCGCTTGAGCGTGGCGGCCAGGACATCCTGGGCACCGGTGCTGTCGCCCCCAGTGCCGTCGATCTTCACCCTGATGTTGATGTTGCCCGAGCGGCTGAAGGCGTAGAGCGTGTCCTTGCTCAGGCCGGGATTGGCGACGAGCACGGACTCCTCCCCCACCTGCTTCTTGAGGTTCTGCTCCTTGTCCGACTCCTTGCCCCTCCACGCCGCGTAGGCGGCCTTGGAGTTCTCCGCCGAGTCGTACAGGCAGATCCCGACGTCCATCATGTTGTCCGTGGAGCCGTTGTAGATGAACCACGCGGATCCGCCGCGTACCCAGCCCTTGGGCGCGGCGGTACTGCCCGACGCCGTGCAGTTCGTACCCTCCGAGGTCACCCGCTTGCCCTTGTAGGGCTCCCATCCCGAGAGCACGTCTCCGGTGCCCGGCAGCGCCTGCGATATCTCACCCTGGGCGAGCTGCTTGGTGATGGGCTTGTCCGACTCCTCCCCCGAGCTGTCCGATGAGCAGGAGGTGAGGGCGGCGATGCCGAGGACGACGACGAGGGCTGCGGGACCTTTGCGTGACATGCCCACACCCTAGATCGTTGGTGAACCGCGCAGCCCAACAGCCCTTTTGACTGTGACCGGGATCGCCCCCGGAGCGCTACGCGGGGCCGCACTGCGGTTCATTTTCGGCCCAGCCGCCGGTTTTCGGCCGCTGTTGTCGCGTGTGCGGGCAAACACCGTGTGCACCCGCGCCGCGGCGGCGAGACTGCGGTCGGTTGCCGCCGATACCGAAGGGAACCGGGTAGTGATCGGTCGACTCGCCGAGTCGGAGCTCGCGGCCGATGCGCTGGCGGCACGCGAGTTGTCGACGGTTGGCCGATCCCGCGCGAACGAGCCGCTGGAAATGCTGACGCCTGCTGCGCATGACGCCGCCGCCCAGGCTCGCGCCGCCGCGCTCCTCTTCCCCAGGTCGATCACGACAGCCGCACGTCCGCCGAGCTTCTGTCCATGACCGCCGAGGGACTCCTCGCCGAGTAGCAGCGCCGAAGGATCGGCCGGGCTCTTTCGCCGAAGAGTGCGGCTGGTCCACCGTGGAACGCAACCGAAGGGAAAGGCTCGTGACGATCGCACCCGAATCCCCGACGACGACAACCCCTCTCATCCCGGGCTTCCTTGAGTTGGAGATCACCCGCCGCTGTCAGCTCATGTGCGCCTCGCACTGCTACGCCGAAGCGGGCCCGACGCAGGGGCACGGCATCATGACCAGCGACGACTGGAAGCGAGTCATCAGCGAGGCCGCCGCACTCGGCGTCAAGAGGGTTCAATTCATCGGCGGCGAAGCCACGCTCCACCCCGACTTCGCCGAACTCGTTGAGCACGCCCTCGCGGAGGAGCTCGGGGTTGAGGTGTACTCGAACCTGTACCGTGTCCGCCTCGAACACTGGGCCCTCTTCACCCGGCCCGGCGTCACCCTGGCTACCTCGTACTACGCCGACACCGACGAGGGACACGACCAGGTGACCGGCCGCAAGGGCTCCCACGCCGCGACGCGTGCGAACCTCATCGAGGCGCGCCGGCGCGGCATTCACGTACGGGTGGGGATTGTTGACGTCCTCGACGGGCAGCGCGTCGACCAGGCCCGCGCGGAACTGGAAGCGCTCGGCATCACGGACGTGCACACCGATCGAGTTCGAGGCGTCGGCAATGCCGTCCAAGGCGGTGGCCTGCCGTCCACATCCGCGCTGTGCGGCCGGTGCGCCAACGGCATCGCCGCGATCCTGTCGGACGGAACCGTGACCCCCTGCGTGCTGGGCCGTTTCCTGCCGGCCGGGCAGGTCCAAGGAACCGCACTGGAGCGGGTGTTCGCCTCGCCGCGGTGGCAGCAGGTCGCCGCGAGTATCCCGGTCAGCCGCCACGACCCGTGCGGTCCCGACTGCGGTCCCAACGACGACAGTCAGGGCGGCGGCGGAACCTGTGGCCCCGCCGACGACGGGGTCATCCCGAGCACCGCAGGCTGAAAGGACACCCCCGATGGACTGGGAATCAGCAGCGCGACGGCTTGCCGCCGAGACCGTGATCCGGCCCGAGTCGCGCTGGTTCCAGGCCCTGGCCACCACGCCGAGGCACCTGTTCCTGCCCCGGTGGTGGACCAGGACCACCAGCAGCAGCAGCAGCGAGCATGTGTGGGAGCTGCGTGACGGTGCCGGCGACACCGACGCATGGCTGCGGGACGTCTACGCCGACACCACGCTCGTCACCCGTGTCGGCCCCCACCACGCCGACCACGCCGAGATGGGCCAGACCCTCCCCGGGGGAAGGGACCTGCGTTCCACCTCGTCCTCCACGCTGCCCGCACTGGTGCTGCTGATGTACCGGGCCGCGTTCATCACCGACACCTCCCGCCTGCTGGTGACCACCGGCAGCGGCTACGGCACGGCCCTGGCCTGTGTTCGTCTCGGCGAGGAGCAGGTCACGAGCGTGGACGTCGATCCGTATCTGGTGAAGGCGGCGCGGGAGCGGCTGGCCGCTGCCGGCCACCATCCGAGGGTCGAGGTCTGCGACCTGACCGGCGACCTGCCCGCGGGCAGCTACGACCGCATCATCTCCACCGTCTCGGTGTCCGCCGTGCCCGTCTCGTGGTTGAAGGCGCTCGCCCCCGGCGGACGGCTGGTGACCACCCTCGCCCACACCGGGCTGGTCATCGTCGCGGACAAGGCCCCAGACGGCGGCGCCGTCGGGTACGTCGCACCGGAGGCGGCCGGGTTCATGAGCGCACGCCATGGCGAGGACTACGACGACACCTTCCCGGAGAACCCCCAGGTGTGGCAGACCGCCCAGCACGCCGAGGGCGAGAGCATCACCACCAGCCGCTATCCACTGATGTACGTGCCGGACACCTGGGACGTGCGCTCCACGTTGGAACTCCTCGCGCCCGACATCGACCACCGCCAGCACAAGTCGGACGACGGCACCCGCACCGTCTACATGCTCCACGCGGACGGCTCCTGGGCCCGCGCCACGGCTACGGGACGCCGAGAATCCCCAACCGTGCATCAGGGCGGGCCGCGGCGGCTGTGGGACGAACTGGAGCGCATCCGCACGTGGCTCGCCGTGGACGGCGACCTCCCAGTCCGGGGCGCCACGGTGACCATCACCCCCGAAGGGGCGGCCACGTTCTCTCGCAGGGGCTGGTCGGCCACCATCACCTGAGCAGTAGCGCCACCTCGACAGCCAACGTGCCATCTCAACTCACCTGGCTCCGCCATCCGTTCTACTCCGCGCACGGTGCCGAGGCCAGCCGCCCGGCGGTGGCGCGAAGCAGCCCCTGCGCCACAACGGCCAGGGACGCGTTCTTGGCCGCCCCGCGGCGTCTGGGCCCGGGGCGCCCAGCGTGCTCCCCCTGCATGGGTCCCGAGGTGCGGCCTCTATCCACAGGGGCCTCGTTCGAGCATCGGCACGCGGCTGTGAAGAGCCGCGCCGATGTGCTCCGCCCCGCCTGGCGGCGAGCGGGGCGGACCTACGCGAGCAGGAGGCCCTCATGGGCAGGTTCAAGCCGAGGAAGCAGCGCCACAGCCGGTTCCAGGTCGACGGGCGCCCGGTGGGCCACGCCCACTTTGCGTCCCACGTCACTGCGGTGGCCGACACGCTCGACAACCACGGGCGGGTGACGTTCTGGGACGACCCCGCGCTTCAACTCGGCCAGGTCGCCAGCGGCTTCGACCTCGAGTCCGGGGCGGTGACGGTCGATCCCGGTGAGACCGGCCAGTTGCCGGCGGCGTTGTTCGAGCCGGAACGGGCCTTGATGATGCGGATCCCCGGTCAGCCTGATCGGGAGCAGCAGGCGGAGGCGGCGATTGGCTTGGGTATGGGACGGTTCAGCCGCGGGTTCGCCGCGCTGCGCCCCGCGCCCGGCTGGACCCTGCACCGGCTCGCCGACGAGCAGCTGGAGCTTCGGAGTCCCAATGGAGAGGCCTTCTCGCGGATCGCTGTCCCGCTCAATCCCGCCTGGATCTCCGCCGCCGTGTCCACGGGGTTCGTCCTGTGCCTCTATGGGATCCAGCTCGGCGTGCGTACTCCGCCGGGGATGCCGGCGGATCAGTACACGGACCAAAAGCGGCTGGAGGAGTTCCGCCGAGGCCGCGGACTGGGATTCACGGCCGCGGGCCTCGTTCCCTACGTGAACAACCGCGGGTAAGCCGTTCCGCCGCCCGTCGGCGGGACAGACGGGCGGCGGACGCTCTACGCGGCGCCGGTCACCGCGAGCTGCCCGGCCCACAGGAGCGGGTTGAGCAAAGGGATCTCCAGGGGCCGCGGGGGACTTCAGATCTTCTCGACCAGGTCACCGTCGTCGGTGAGCGTGAGCATCAGCTGCCGGTGAGCGTGCGGTGCGTCCCAGGCCACGCGGAGCTGACGCAGGCCTGGGAACGGGTTCCATGAACGAACGGTTCCGGTGGCGCCGACGGGCAAGGGATCGAACTCGTCGGTGCACCGAAGCACCCGAATGCGGTTCCCTTCAACGAACTCCTCGTCCACGAGGGCTCCTTCATGACTCGGCGGGTGGTGCTGGGGCGGCGTGCGGGGATGGGTGAGCCGCCAGCTGCGCGGCGCCGCCTCGCGAGGGCAGGGCCTTCGAGGTGAGATGGGCCGGACTGCTCCATGAGGGCTGCCATCACGAGGCGGAACCCACTCCGATAGCCCTCATAATTTAACTCACCAGGCGATCCAGATCAACTTAATTGCGTCACCCTGAATCCTCGGGCCACCGGCCCGTCGGGCGGATCGACGCCAGGCCAGAACGTCGCGAAGGGGCACCCTGTCGCACAGCGCGGCCGCTCAACTTCGAGCGCCATGGCTCCAACTCTCTTATTTTTGATGCTAGTTGACATATTTTGCGCCTTATGTCAGTTTCTGGCTGCCCGCATCGCAGTGGGTACTTGCGAGAGGACGTACGCAATGACGAACCGCACCGAAGGACCGGGGCCTGCGGCCACTACGCGGCCCCCGGTCGTGAACAGCACGCAACTGGCCGACGAGCTCGGTCTCCCGATGTGGATGGTGAAGCGAGCTCAGGAGCTGGGGCTTGTTCCGGCCCGGGACAAGCCGCGTGGATGGTCGCGGGCCGTAGCCGATGAACTCGCGCCCCGCGCGCAGGAGATCCGCGAGGCGATCGAGGACAGGGAGGGCCTGGGAGCGCACCGCCTGGCCGAGGAGGTGCTCTCGGAGTCGGCCGGCTGCACCGTGAAGTCGGCCGACATTCCCGCGCTGGCCGAGCTGGGCTTCCTTCGGATCGTCGGGTCGTACAACGGCTTTGCCCTGTACTCCGTGAAGGACGCGAGGGCACTGTCCGATGCCGGGCGGGCCTCACTGGCGGAGGTTGTTCGTGCGCGCGAGGAGGCGGATGCCCGCCGGGAGGCAGAGTGGCAGGCGTGGGCCGCGGTGAGCATGAAGCCCGCGGACGCCGCCGACCGTCTGGCGTGGCGCGTTGCCGAGTTGGAGAAGATTGCGGCGGAGGGCGTGATCAGCGCGGGGCGGGGCGGCCGGTACGCGACGGCCGACCTGGACGCTCTCGCTGCCGACGAGAAGCTGTGCGAGCGCGTCGTCGGTGACCGGCTCATCGGGTCGGACGCCGCGTGCGGCCTGCTGGAGATCCGGTCCACGGACTGGAAGTACGTCTTGGACGCGGGATGGATCACCCCGCAGACGTACGTCGAGTCCAAGGTCGGCAGGAGCCGGTGGATCGACGTCCCGCTGTTCGCCACCCGCGACGTCGAGGCACTGCGGGACCTTCCCGGGGTGCCGTGGGAGGAGGTCCGCGGCGTGCGGCCGGGTGCCCCCAGCCCGCTGCGCGAGTTGGTGAGCAGGCAGCCGAGCCGGGGCGAGTTGATCCACGCGTTCGCCGGTGGCCTGGCCGACCGCCACCAGGTCGAGGTCTGGGCGCACCACGATGAGCGGACGGGCGCCTGGGAGCTCGACTGGGTGCGTGACTCCGAGGGCGCCCCGGCTGCCGACGCGATCGCCGCGGAACTGCGTGCAGAGCCGGCTGTCGCGCGGTTCCAAGCGGAGATCCGGGTCGGCGGCACGTTGTGGGGGCGCCGGGCCCGGTGGGCCCGCCCGCTTCTGGAGGACGGCGCGGGTGTCGTTCTGTGCACTCGCACGTCCGGTCCGCCCACCGCAGCCGGGGAGGCGGACGAGATCGTCGACATCGCGGTCGTCGACATCGCTACCGGCACCGTGCTCCTGGACCGCCTCGTACGGCCGTTGTCGCCCCTGGGCAGCCGACGGCTGCAGGGGGTGACCGACCAGGACCTCGAGAAGTCGCCCCCGTGGGTGAAGGTGTTGCCGATGGTGCGACGTGTGACGCGCGGGGGGCTGATCGTGCCGTGTCGGCCGGGGTGGGATCTCCGCTGCATCACCGCTGACACGGAACGAGCCGGGAAGCGGCTCATGCACCTGGGTTCCTCGGCGTCATGGGCTCTGCCGCCGGAGGAGCGGCCGTTGGAGAGCGTGGCCGGCTGGTCTGCGCGCCGTGGCGCCGAGTCCGTGCGTGAGGTGCTTGTCAGGGTCGCGCGGGGGCGTGGCCGGACCCACGTTCCCCAGAGTCCTGGACCTCACGGTTGACGAGCCTTCCACCGGGCGGCCGGACGGTTTCGGTGGCCGCAGATGCCCGCACCGGGCTCGCACCGTATGGCAACAGCCAGGGCGAGTTCGGCGCGGGCGCCAGACCGATCAGTCCCCGGCGCGGGCCCAGGACTGTGCGGTGCGGGAGTCCACACGCACGCTGACCGTCAGGTTGCCGTCCGCGCCCCGGCGGACGACGGGAGCGGCTTCCTCGGAGTCCACCTCGATGAACAGCACGCCGTCTTCGGTGATGTACGTCGCGATGCGGAGTCCGACGAGAGCCAGGACGGGGACCGCTTCACCGGGAGCGTCGGGGTCGGGTGGCAAGTAGAACGCGGCCTGGTGCAGCTCGTGGATGAGTCCGGGAGTCAGGGGGGTCAGGGGGTCTCCTTTGACGGGCGGATGGGGCCGCGGGCGGTGTCGGCCCGCGGGTTGAATGGTGTGTCGGGCCAGGGTCAGCGGCCGGGGCTGGGGAGCTGGCGCGACCGCGCCCAGTCGTCTGCCAGGCGCCGGATGCCGGCCAGGGTGTCGTCCAAGGCGGCGGGCGAGATGCCTCCGGGGCCGATGCTCGCCAGGAGCAGCTCCCGAAGCGCGTGGTCAAAGCGGTCGTCAGCCTGCGCGCGGGAAGCGCGCTGTGCGCCGGCCGTCGGGGTGTGGTGGCGGTGGGTCTGGCGGGCGGCAAGCGCCTCCTTCCAGACGGTGTCGGCCGTGCCGAGTCCGTGCTGGGCGACGAGGCGGTCCCAAACGTTAGGGAAGGGGGCCTGGACTCCCTGCTCGCCGTCGTCCATCAGCGCGAGGAGCGTCCCGGCTTCGGCGTCCAGGAGCGGCAGGTGAAGCATCTCCGGGGCGAAGGGGACGATCTCGGCGGTCGCGGCGGCCTGTTCCGGGATGGTGGTGTAGCGGGTCAGCGAGGTGTGGATCGCGTCGGCTACGTCCGGGGTGAGGATGGGGCCGATCCGGGTGACTGCTCCGTCTGCCCTCGTGACGACCACTGCGAGCGGTGCGGTTGAGGTGGTGGTCAGGGCCTCTCCAGATGTGGGTTGCGACGGGCAGGTTCGTTCGCGGTCATCCGGCAGTGGCGGAGAAGCGGATGGCCGACTTCTTGGCGGCGTGCCGGTTGCGCTGGCGCTTCGGACCGCCCGCGTGAGCCCCGCTGGCTCCCGAGCGGCGCAGGTTCTGTGTGGCAACGGCGTGGGCGCGGTTGCGGGTGTAGTCGCTCAGACGGGGCTTCATCGTGGGTTCCTTCCTGGTCAGCGACCCGAACAAGGTAATCACTAATTTACTCCCCACGCGGTTCTATGTCAACTTAATAGCGTCACACCCGAAGCGGCCACCTCTCACTCTGACGTAATAAATTTGACGCATACCCCTCTGTGTCGTACTTTTGAGTTACGCGGGGTGCTCACCTCGCTTGTCGATGCCGGGAACGCCCGGCCCACGGAGGACTTCTTGCTCAATCTCGACGCGCTTGATCTCGACGCTCTGAACTCGGCGACGAAGTACCCGCCCATCCCCACGTACCACGAGATCGACCGCGGCACCTTGCTCGACAACGTGGTGGCCTTCAGCGACGACGTGGTTCTCACCGAGAAGGTGGACGGCACGAATGCGAGGGTCGCCGTCCTGCCTGACGGCGATTACGTGATCGGCAGCCGGGAGGACCTCCTTCACGCACGCGACGACCGTGTCATCAACGAGACCGACAGCATCGTTCCTGCCCTGCGGTCGCTGGCCGATCGCCTGACGGCGCCCGCAGCGGGCATCCGCGTCTACTTCTTCGAGGTCTTCGGCGACAAGATCACCAAGGCCAGCAAGCAGTACACCGGCAATCGCGCGGTGGGATACCGCCTCTTCGACGTCGCTGCCGTGGACGCCTCGGTCCTGGAGCGCCCGCGCCCCGCGATCAGTTCGTGGCGCAAGAACGGCGGCCAGCAGTTCCTCGCCGAGGACGACCTCGCTCTCGCGGCCATGGAGAACGGCATCGAGCTGACGCCGCGCCTGGACCGCATCACCGCGGACCAGCTCCCGACCGACCTGACCGGGATGCAGCACTTTCTCGCCACCCGCCTGCCCAGCACGCGCGTCGCGCTGGACGACGGCGCCGGAGGTCGTCCGGAGGGAATCGTTCTGCGCACGAGCGACCGTTCCCTGATCGCCAAGGCCCGCGTCGAGGACTACGCCCGCACGATGCAGCGCCACGCCGCGCGCTGACCATCACCGGGTCCCGGTCACCGCGGGCTACTGCCGTGACCGGGACCGGTCCGCGCAGGACGATCACCGTTCCCCGATAGGTCAGCACGGCAGCACGCCCTGCTCGCGCACATCCCGCGCGTTCCCGGTAGCTCCCCGCGCTCGCCGCGCCGCCCCAGTTCCCCTGACGCAAGGAGATTGCTCTGTCCGGCAGTTCGCAGTTGCAGGTCATCATCTACGCCGTCGATGACGGCGAAGTCCACGCCGTGCTGGCCGCCTTCCATGCCGGCGAGGTGACGACCGACTACGGCCTTGGCTCTACGCCTGTGCGCCTGGACCTCGGCTTCGTCTACAGCACCGGCGAGGTGGCGGCCGGGTCCGCCCGCGCCCTGGCGGACGCGCTCGTGAAGAGCGCCCCCTCGGCGGCGTTCGTCGTCTGGCAGGACCCCTGCTACCCCTCCATCGGCTCCTACGTCGCCCACGTTCCGGGCGTGGGGGTCCTTGATGCCGAGTGCAACGTGCACGGCACGCCGCTGATCTCGCTGCGGAAGGTCATCCCGTTCTTCAATACCTCCCGTCGTGGGGCGTGGACGCAGACGGAGGACAACGAGGCCGGCCAGGTGCGGCACGCGGCCGAAGTGCTCGACGCGCTTGCCGTGTTGGCCCGGCGCCTGCCGGGTGCCCCGGAGGCTGAGTGACCGGGCCGCTGACCTTGCTGCGCGCGCCGTCGGTGCGGTGGCGGCCCGGACGTGTGGATCTGCCGTGTTGTGCCGCGGGCGCCTGCCGGCCGTCGCGGCGCATGCGGCTGCCCAGGCGGCCGTCCTTCCCCGGCCGGCGGCCGCGCGTGCTGGACCTGTTCTGCTGCGCGGGCGGGGCCGGGATGGGGTACTACCAGGCCGGTTTCGACGTCGTGGGCGTCGACATACGCGCGCGGCCCAACTACCCCTTCGAGTTCCACCGGGGCGACGCCCTGGAGTTCGCCCACGCTCATGTCCAGGAGTTCGACCTCGTTCATGCCTCGCCGCCGTGCCAGCACTCGTGCACCTTGACCAAGGGCACGAACAAGGGCCGCGAGTACGTCGACCTGATCCCGGCCACGCGTGAGCTGTTCGCCTGGTACGGCGTGCCGTCCGTCGTCGAGAACGTCCAGGGGTCCCAGCTGCGGCGGGACCTGGTCCTGTGCGGCGAGATGTTCGGGCTGGGCGTCCTGCGGCACCGGTACTTCGAGATCGACTACTGGCCCGCCAACGAGCGTCCGCACCAGCCGCACCGGGGATACGTCCGCGGCATGCGGCACGGCGTGTGGCGTGACGGCCCGTACATCGCCGCGTACGGGAAGGGCGGCGGCAAGGGCACCGTCCGCGAGATGCAGCAGGCCATGGACATCCACTGGACCGACGTCCACGAGGAGCTCACCGAGGCGATCCCGCCCGCGTACACCGAGTACATCGGCAACGAGTTCCTGACCACGGGCGAGTGGGGCGCTATCGCGCGCGGAGTCCCGGACACGGCTCCCATCCCGGAGATCATGCGCCCCTACCTCCAGCTCAACGCCGCGGGCCGGCTCGTCGCGACCCGGCCCGGCCCCCAGCCCTCCGCTCCCCCGGCGGCGCCCCTCATCCCGCCGTTCCCCGTTCCCCTTATGAAGGAGGCCAGTTGACGACGATGTCCCCGCATTTCGCGGAGGCTCCGTACAGGTACCTGGACGTGTCCGTCCCCGACGAGATCAGGCGCCAGTGGCACAGCTGGGAGGCCGCGGCGTGGCGCCGCAGCCGTCATATGGACACCAACAACCTCTTCCCGCCCGATCAGCGCTACACGGTCCGTCCGCCGGCCGCGATGTGCCCGCATCACCGCGAATCGTGGGTGGGCTACCGGAACATGAACTTCGACCCGGTCAGCGGGAACCGGTGGCCGGGCCACCCCGGCTCTCCGTTCGTCCCCGTCGGCCGGGACCTGAACAGGGTCGCCGAGGAGCGCCGGTGCGAGTGGGACGAGAAGGCCTCCGCGCAGATGCGCCTGATCGAGCAGATCTGCCTGTCCGGCCGCTCCCCGCAGTGTGACCGGGCCGGCGACAGCCCGGCGGCGTGACGCGGGAGCCCGGGGCGGCGAAGCACCGATCGCCCGGCCGGTCCCGTCGTCAGCCGGCGTCGGCGGCGATCAGGCTGAAGTCGAGGGCCGGGCCCGCCTCCCGCAGTGCCTGCTCTGCCGTGCGACGGACCTCGGCGAGGACGTCGCCGCGCTCCTCGACAAGGCCGGCGTAGATCGGGGCGTCGCCGGCCTCCGCGAGGCCGGCGGTCTGCGGTGTGTTCATGGTGGTGCTCTCCCCCGGTGCTGGAAACAGGTGCCGAGTGTACGGGCCGGGAGGGACGCGGCCGTGCCCTTGGTCTCAGCTGCGAAAGCAGCGATGTGCACCGGGGCGCAGCGCACCACTTGTGACCCTTTTACGTTGACGCATAATCTCACTTGGAGTACACTTGTGCGTATCGGGCGGCGCGTTCGCCCCGCCACTCCGGCCGCGATGCGGCATCCCCCACACTCCCGGTGACGCAAAAACTTTTACCCACATGGAGGGTCCTTCATTTGACTTCCAGCGACGACGTACCCGGCTTCGGCTGGGAACTCCACGACGACAGCGGCAGCAGCGACAAGTTCTACCGCCTCATCGTCGTCACCGGGCCCGAGCCGCTCGCGCTCGGCCTGCACGGAAGCCGCGGTCAGTCCGGCCAGATTGGACTGCTGCGTACGGGCATCACCGCAAAGGAAGCGCTGAACGAGGTGGTGAAGAAGTCCCGCGAGAAGGAGAGGAAGGGCTACGAGGCGAGCCGGGAGTTCACCGTCTTCCACGTCCCCGCCTCGATCGCCGGCCCCAACAGCGCCAAGGACAACGCCCGCGAGATCGCGCGCTACTTCGGCAAGTACGCCAGCCAGGCGGGCACCGAGCTCCCCAACGCCTCCTACATCCCGACCGTCTAACAGCTCCGGCCCACCACCCCGCCCCTCGGCTTCTCACACCACAGGAGTCCCTTGTCCACTCCGTTCACGAACCAGATGGCGCAGCGCGGCCGCACTGAACTGGAAGAGCTCGAGCGCCAGCACACCCAGCGGCGCAAGCCCGCCTCCTCTCCCCCCGTTCTCTCCTCGGCGCTCTCTCAGGTCGGCCCTCAGATCCGTCCGAACGGACAGCTGTACCAGCCCCGCCTGCTCGGCGGGCTGGAGGACCTCGCGTTCCTGCGCGACGCGCGCAGCCACCGCGAGCACGTCCTGCTCGTCGGACCGCCGGGCACCGGCAAGACCGCCCTGAGCGAGGCCGCGTTCGTCCTGGACGCCGTCCCCGGCCAGCACTCCGGCCTGGAGACGATCGTCGGCACCGCCAGCACCGAGGTCGCGGACTTCGTCGGCACCTTCATCCAGAACCCGGCCACGGACGCCTTCGAGTGGGTCCCCGGCCCTCTCATCCGCAGCATCGAGAACGACGTCCCACTCCTGGTCGACGAAATCGCCCTGATCGACCCCCGGGAACTGACCGTGCTGTACGCGCTCATGGACGGTCGCGGCGAGCTGCACGTCACCCAGAACCCGGCGCTGCCCCCGCTCAAGGTCGGCCCCAACTGGTTCGTCATCGGCGCCTGCAACCCCGATGTGCCCGGCGCGCACCTGAGCGACGCCCTGCTGAGCCGGTTCCACCACCACGTTGAGGTGACCACCGACTGGGACCTGGCCGCCGACTTCGGCGTACCGGTGGACCTGATCACCGTGGCCAAGAACCTGGAGAGCCGCAAGCAGCAGGAGACGTACGAAGGCTGGATCCCGCAGCTGCGCGACGCGCTGGCGTTCACCGAGACGAGTCGGCGGTTCGGCCAGGACTTCGCCGTCGCCGGCCTGCTGCGCAAGTGCCCGCCCCAGGACCGCGGCGAGTTCGCCGCAGTCATGAAGGAGAGGTTCGGCGAGAGCGCTCCTCTGTCCCTGGGCACCCGGGTTCCTGCGGGGCGCCGGTGACGAGCGCCCCGGCGTCCGCGCCGCCCGCCCAGCATGAGGAGGCCGATGCGGACCTCGCCGACGCCCGGGTCGCCCTCGCCCGTCGGCTCGGCTCCATCATCAACACCCTCGCCGACCGTGACGACGTACTGCTCACGATGGTGTGGGACAGCGCTCCGACGGCCGACGCAGCATGGTTCGACCCGCGGCTGATCAAGGTCACCGTCAACGGGGCGGTCGCCCTGAAGGACGGCATCCACCCGGACCAGGTCGACCCGCTCAGCATCTCGGGCAGGCTGCGGCATCCGGTGATCGTGGGGATGTCGGCCCACGAGGCCGCTCACGCCCGCAGCACCCGCTGGGGCGACTGGGACACTTCAGCGGGCCGGGCGGTGATCCGCGCGGCCGTACTGCTCGAAGAACCCCGGATCGAGTCCCGGCACCTTCAGGAACGCCCGGGTGACCGCGTCTTCCTGCGCGCCTGCGCGAGCAACATCGTGCTGCCCGCCCAGCGCACCGCCTCCCCGCTGTACGACCGGTGGCGGGCGGCGGCCGGCGCCGCCCTCATCCTGGGCCGGGTCGACGCGGGTGTTCTCACCCGGGCCGAAGCCCAGCCGGTGAGCACGGCCGTCGAGGCTGTCCTCGGCACCGACGATCTCGGCGCGCTGCGTGCCCTGTGGCAGGAGGTCCTGACGCTCGACGACGGCGACCAGGACGGCCTGCTCGACGTCGCCCGCCGGTGGGTCGAGGTCATCGGCGCGGATGCCGACGAGGACCTTCCCGGCGTCGGCTGCGCGGCGGGCGAGCCCCGTGCCGAAGCCCCCACGGACGACGCGGACAGCAGCGACGTGATCGGCGCAGCCGTGGTCGCCGTGGCCGTCGCCGCCTCGGTCCAGGCCCAGATCTCCACGGGGGCGTTGCCCGACCCCGAGCAGGAGCGCCAGGCCGAGGAGGATGCCGCCCGGCGTCAGCGCGAGCGCCGGGCCGAGGCGGCCGCCCAGCAGGCCGCTCAGCAGGCGGCCCGCCGGGTATTCACACCCGCCCCCGCTCCGTCCTCGCGCCGCTCTCGGCCGCGGAATCCCGTCAGCGGCCGCCGGGCACCCACACCGGTGGAGCGGGCAGCCGCCCGGCGGCTGGGAGCTGCCCTCGCGAAGGCACGGTTCCGCGAGCCCGCCCGTGTCCGGGTCGCCTCCGCGCTCCCGCCGGGCCGCCTGTCCGGCCGCGACGCCATGCTCGGCGCGGCGCAGCGCACCCTGGGGATGCCGGTGACCGCCCGCCCCTTCCGCTCCAAGACGCGCACACACTCGCAGGAGCCGCCGGTCGCCGTCGGCGTGGCCGTCGACGTCTCCGGCTCGATGCGCGCCTACACCCCGATCATCGCTTCGACGGCCTGGATGTTCGCGCACGGAACCCGCGAAGTCGCCGGGAAGGCCGCGACGGTTGCCTTCGGCACGGCCGTCACCCCGATCGTCTCCCCCGGACAGCCGCCCTCCCAGGTCACCGAGTTCCACGCGAACGACGGCAACCACCGCTTCACCGAAGCCACCAACGCCCTGGACGGCGCTCTGAACCTGTCCCGCCACGACGGCGCCCGCGTCCTGGTCATCGTGTCCGACGGCCACTGGGAGCCGGAGGAGCGCATCGGCGGCGAGCGTCTCGTGCGGCGCCTGATCCGGGCCGGAGTGCATGTGCTCTGGTTCTGCCTCGATCCCGGATCGGACGTTCTGCCCGGGGCTCACCGGGTGGACATCACCCAGGTCTCCGACATCCCCGCCGCCCTGAGCAACGCGCTGGTCTCCGCGCTGCGCCAGGCCTGATCGACCGGCGAGCGGGCCACCACAGGCCCGCCCGCCTCGTCGGGCGCCGCCGGACGACGGCGCGCCCCTCACACCAAGGAGCTGCGTGCCCATCACCACCCAGGAACAGGCCCGCGACGCCGCGAGGCCCCTGTCCGAGGCGGGCCCGATCGCCGAGTTCGCCGGCGGCGACACCCCGGGCTGCTTCGCCCGCCTGCGGCTGGCCCTGGCCGGCATGCGGCGGGAGAGCCTGGCGACTTCGGCGATGCTGGATATGACCGACGGGCCCGACGACCCCCTCATGGAGCGCGGGAAGGAGGAGGTTGCCGAGATCACCTCCGCCATCGGGGCCCTCCTCGCCTGGGTCGAGGAACAGTTCTGCGAGGTCGAGGTCTGTGAGTGCCGCGCCGACCGTCTGCTGCGCCATCTGCTCGAGGAGGCGCACGTGCCCGGACAGACGGGCTACTCCCCCCAGTTGGGGCGCAACAGCTGCATCATCGCCGGCTCCTTCGTCCGCGAGCCGGACGAACGGATGGCGTACGTCCTCATCGAACACCGCAATCACATCGAGCATGCTGTTCGCGCACACCGCGGGTGGCGGGCGCGCCTCGTCACGGCCGACGGGGTCACGCCGCTGTACGAGTCGCCGGGCTACCCGGAGACGCCGGTGTCCGTCTACCGCGAGGACACCCTCGGCTGTGTCCGCGCCGTTGCTGACGCTCTGTACCGCGCGGCATGAACCAATCCTCGCCGCCCCTTCCTCGAAGGAGCCGGCCGGGGCTCTGTCGGCGGCCCTGCGAGAGTCGGTTGTACTGCGGCGGCCTCTGTCCACAGGCTCTTGCGGCGAAGCTCGCTGGGGTCGGGGCGAGGCCGAGTGCCGCCCCGGCTTCAGAGCTCTGAAACCGAGGAGACCGCCCGTGGTGATCGCCGTGCTCGACGTGTTGCTGACCATCCTGCTGCCGTTGCTAATGGGCGCGGCGATCACCTACACCAGCCCGAGCGGCGCCTTGTTGACGCGCCCGCCGGAGCAGCACCTGCTCGGGCGGGGCGGTTTGGACCCGGTGCGCGTGCTGCTCCTGCTGCTGCCAGTGGTGTGGCAGCCCGTGGTAGGTACGTTTCTGCTCGTGGAGCGGCTGTTTGCGGTGTTCGTCATCGCCGCCATCGGGATGGGCCTGGGCCGGATCGGCCGCGCGGTGGCCGGGCGGCTGCTGCATACGCGGAGCGGCAGTTGAGCGCCCGCCCGCCGGCGCGCGCCGACAGCGGCTTCCGCGGGCCCTGACTGCCCAGGAGTCCGAGCCAGTCGGGGCGACGTGATGGCGCGGTCTGCTGCCGTGTCTCCCCGCCGGGACCGGCCGGGGCGGGATCTGATGGTCATCTGGGGCGGCTTCGCGGTCGCCCTGCTCGTCTGCGCCGCCGGCGCGCGCGTCACGCCGCATCTGGTGGCCGCGATCGCCGGCGGGACCGTGCCGGTCCCCATCGCGCAGGTCCTCGCCCTGCTCCTCCTGGTCGGGCATCTGGTCGGTTTGGCCGGGCTGTGCTTCTACGGCTGGCACGTTCTTTTCACCACGCCGGTGTGCGTGATCGCCGCCGTCCGTGCCAGGCGGCGGACCTGACCGGGAGGACGCATGCAGAAGCCCCTGACGACGTCGCGCGGATGCACGGCGTCCTCAAGGGCCTCTGTCCTGCTGCTGGTTGACCGCTACTGCGGTGCGAGCGCGGAGACCAGGTCGGAGGCGCCGAGCAGGCGCACCTGCCGGGCGTCCAGTCCTGCCGGGTACAGCGCGTACGCCTCACCGCCTTCGGCCAGGGCCAGGTCGCCGCGCACCAGGTAGGCGAGGTGAACGTCGGTGGCGTCCAGGTCCAGGCCCTCGTCGGCGTGCGGAGTGCCGATGCGCGCGGCGAAGGCCACGGTGGTCTCCTCCGTGCGGCGCCGGTAGGCGGTGGTGGAGCCGTCCAGGTGGCGGACGACGACGGTGCGGGCGCGGCTTGCCGCCTGCCAGGTGGCCAGTTCACCGAGTCCGACGCGGGCGCCGGAGGTGAACAGGCCGGTCAGGCCCTCCCCGAGCGTGGCGAGGTCGCTCGCGTGCCGGTGGACGGCGTGGTTGGTCCCGGTGACGCCCCGGACGATGTCGAGCCAGCGCATGGTGCGTCCCTTCACGTCGATCAGCAGGGGAACGCTGGCACGGGACTGGCCGGTCAGGTCGAAGCGCTGCTCGACCTGGCGCGGGTCGAAGGCGGCTCCCGTGTTGCCGTCCTCGTCGCGGGCCATGAATCCGGCGAAGGCGTCCGCGAGGTCGTCGAAGGCAACGTTGTTGTAGGAGAAGACCACGGCGACGAGGTAGCGGACGCCTGCGGCGGCCAGCTTGTCGAGGTCGAGGTCGACGAACTCGCTGGCGCCCTGCGGCGCGGGTGCGCTCTGCAGGTCACCCGAGTGCACGGCCGCCGACCCCTCGTAGCGGAGGCGGGTGTAGTCGCAGGTGCCGACGTGCTGCCAGTCGTCGTTGAACATCGCCGCCGACAGGTCCAGGTCGGTGCGACCCGAGGTGGCGCTCTCCATCCAGTGGAGGAAGAGCCGGACCGTGCGCCCGTCGGGCAGGGGCAGCTCGCTGCCGCGCGGCAGGGTGACCAGGGCGCGCGAGGCGGTCCGCTCGGCGAACGGCGCGATCACGCCGTCCAGGCCCGCGTCGATGACCGCGGTGTCCACCGGGGTGAGCCGGCCCGCACGGCGCAGGATCTCGCCGGTCAGGATGGTCACGGCATTGTCGACGACGGCGCCCGCGAGCGAGGCGCGCTCGTCCGCGACGATGTGCGCCTTGGCGTTGCCGCCCTTCGGGAAGAAGACCCGCTCGGTGCCCTTCCGGGCCCGGGTGCGGATCTCACCGAGCGCGGACAGGACCACGGCCGGGGCAACGTGGGGTACAGCCCGCTCCAGGGCATCGAGGACGATGTGCGCCCGGTCGCTTTCCGCGAGACGCAGTACGTGGTCCAGCCGACGCAGGAATTCGCCAGGGCGCTGCGCCAGCAGGGGCAGCACACGGTGCACGTCGGCCGAGGCGAGGGCCGTCTCAACCTGGGCGGACCAGAGCGCGAGGGCGACCTTCGGCCGGTTGGTGTTGGCGATCGGCACGTTCCGGGCCGTGGCGCGCAGCGAGCGGGAGAGGGCGTCATCGGTGAGGGTGGTCTCGCGCAGCGCGGCGAAGGCGAGGGCCGCGTACGGATAGCGGGTGGCGTACTCGAAGGGGTGCAGCCGCTCAGCCAGGTGCTTCCACCCCTGCGCGTGGCGGTCCATGTCCTCCGCAACCAGGGTCACGTCGAGGTGGTCGAGGGCCTGCAGCAGTGCGCGGCGCAGCGGGCGCGGGATGGCGGTGAAGCGGGTCGGGTTCACGAGCCCTGCGTCGCCGCCGGAGCGGACGGCCGCAAGGCGCAGCACGTCGGTGGCCGTGGTGATGCGGGAGATCACGGCCGGGAGCACGACCTTGTACTGGTCCGCCTCGTCGAGGAGCCAGGCCAGGACGCGGGCCTTGGTCTCCCGGCCGGGGATCGCCTCGGGCAGCCACGACACGTCGGTGCGGTCGCCCGCCTCGTCGAGGAGGGTCGCCAGGTCGTCGGTGTCCTGCGGACTGAGCGCGCCGGTGCGGGACAGCAGCCCGGCCAGTTCGGCAGCGGCGTCGGCCGTGCGATCCGTGAGGCTGCCGCCGTAGTTGAGGACGCGCAGCCGGTCGGGGAGCGCGCGCCGGAAGCCTGCGGAGCGCCGGTGGTGCTGCGGGCGCAGGAACGGGTCGTCGGCGTCGATGCGGCGGTGGCAGATCGGGCAGGCCGAGAAGTCGGCGCCGTCGAAGCAGGCCGTGCAGACCAGGTGCGCACACGGGGCCACCGCGTGCACGGTGTCGTTCGCGCTGCACAGGACGCACGGCTGCTCGGGAGCCTGGAGGAGAACGGACAGCACCCGGTCGACGTAGAAGGAGAGGGTGTCGGCGGGGGTGCTGGCCGGGAAGCTGCGGAACAGGGGCGTGTGGTCGCGGTCCGCACCGAGGGCCGCGTCGACGTCGGCGAGCAAGGCGCGGCCGGCGGTGACGAGCTGGGTGTCGGTGCTGCGGGCGAGGGCCTGGCGCAGGTCGTTCGAGACGAGGAAGCCGCGCTCGAGGAGATCGGCCTCCAGCAGGGTGATTCCGGCGAGGGAGTCGGCGGACGTCTTCGGCGTGGCCGGCGCGGGGGCCGGGGCGTTCAGGTAGACGGATCCACGACGGGACAGGAGTGCCGCGGCCAGGCCGCGACGGGCTCCGGTGGTGGTCGTGATGGTCGTGGTCGTCATTGTCGTCCTCCCCCTGTCCCGGCGTTGTCCGGGCCTGCAGGGCCCTGTGGTGCAGGGCTTCGTCTTCTTGAGCCGCAGCGGACGGGCCGTGTCCGTCCCGAAGGGGGAAGGGCGCCTGAGAGCCGCTCGGCGTCGCCGAAAGTTTCAACCTCGTGGTCAACGGGCGCAGCGGAAGCGCCGGTTGTTCGTGCGCGGGCACCCAGTACGGGTGAGGCTCTCGGATGCGGGGCGGGAAGTGAACGCGCTGAGTCTTTTCCAAAGAGTAGAGAAGGAAGCACGTATCGGAGCCGCCCCGCAGCCGGGACACTACCAACCGCTGGATTGCCGCTGCACAGGGATTTCGTGGTCTGCCCGAAGGGGGTTGAACCCCAACGCGCCCCAGGTGGGACTGCGGGCCTGCCGCTGCGGGGCCGGAACCTCGCTTCGACATGGAAGACAGTACCCACATCGGGGGTGTGCGTCAACTTATTGGGGTCACCTTGAGTCCATGGGTCGAGCCACCCCAACGGAAGGGCGCCGTACACACCACGGCACCGCAAGACGCGCGACCCTGTGCGCCCCAACCTCCAGGTGACCCTATTAATTTGATTCTGATGGCAGGATGGAGTACATTGGAGATATGGGCCTGCCTTGGCCCTCCCCCCGGACCAGGAAGGCTGCCTTGACTGCCACCTCGCGCTCCTCCAGCGACGACCGCCCGTTCACCTCCGGCCCTGTTCCCTTGGAGCTTCTTCCGTTCCTCCCGGAGGACTTCCACGACGGAGGTGACGCCGACACGTGGCTGGCGCACATTGAGCCCTGGGGATGGACCGGCATCCGGGACTGGGGCACCGATGGGTGGGACCTCGGCAACTGGCCCTACCAGGCGGTCGCCCTCTACAACTCCCCGTTCGAGCTGTGCTACGCGCTCGCGGTCTACACGGAGGGCGACGTGAGCGTCGAAGCCTGGGCCACCCGCGAGGAGCGCGACTCCTCGGTCGATTCCCTCGCCCTGTCCTACTGGAGCCACTCCGACCGCGGCCCGGCCGATGCGCCCGACCCCAGCACGCCGCCCAGCGAGATTCCCGCGCAGTTCCGCGGCCCGTACGTACCCGGCGACACCGCGACCTGACCTTCCTGCCCGCGAGCCTGGCCACCGCGGCCCGTCTCCCGCCGCCAACCGCCTGAGAGAACGGAGCAATATGCCCGCGACCGACGACCTGCACGACACTGAGCGCACGACCGAGGAACTGGCCGAGGTCATGTTCAGCGGCAACGTCATCGAGGTGTTCTTCGACACGCTGCTCACCTTCCGTGTCTCCCTCAGCGGCGTTGACGTCTTCGTCCGCCATGCACTGAACGCGGAGCAGATCGCCGACTTGACCGCCGGCGTTGGCCACGGCGAGGTGCGGCTCGCCATGCCCCTCGCTGCCCAGGCCGGCGGCCCGCTGGTGGTCGATCCCGGCGAGGCTGCGCTTCTGAGCCGCGCCCTCGAAGCGCGGAACACGCTCCTCGGCGGGTAGCCGATCCTCCGCGGCATCGAAGGGTGACCTGTGACAGCGATCGTTGACCGATTGCCACTGAAGGCTGATGGATGGCCGTTCGTGTCATCGAAGGATGACCGCGCAGGTCAGCGGCCCGGCGCTGCTGGTTCTGTTGCAGCGCGGCAGTGGAATTGCGGGACTTACCTCCGCCGCTTCGCACGCCGCGAGACGATGAAGACGCTCTTCGGCGACACGGCACCCCTGCGGAGGAACTTCGTGGCCAGGATCCTTCTCACCACCGACCACGTCCACGGCCCGGGGCGCCGACGGTACTCCCCGCCCGCCGCCTCCGAAGAGAAGAGGCAGGGCGCTGTCGTCGGCCTGGTGGCGCAGCTCTACGACGCTGTCCTGGACAACTGCGCACAGTGCCGGCAGGAACTGCTGGCCCACCTCGCGAACGATTCCGCGACCGCGGGCGTGCTGGTCGGCTGGGCCTGCCTGATCGTCTCCGAGACGTACGGCGGAGTGCCGGAGCTCCTCCTGGACGGAAGCGAGCGGGACGACGCCCCTTTCCACCCGACCGCCGCGTTCCGCGCCATCGCCTGCGCCTACGAGGACACCGGATCCGACGGCGTACACGCCGCCTGCGAAGCGTGCACCGGCGAAGAACGGCTGGACGCAGCGCAGACAGCTCTCGAACTCGTCGTCGGTCTCGCCGACTTCGGAACCGACTTCATCAACCAGTGATTCCTTATCGAAGCGCCCTTGTCTCGTGTCGACGAATGGTGATCGCGTGCCACGGCGCCCTGTCCTGCGCGGTCATCCTTCGATGACACGAACGGCCATCCATCAGCCTTCAGTGGCAATCGGTCAACGATCGCTGTCACAGGTCGAAGGGCTGAAGCGGCTGCTCTCCATCTGTTCGCGCAGGTGGCGCAGTGTCACGCCCGGCCGCGTGACAGCGAGCGTGACACCGTGCGTGACACCTTTCCGTTCCCCTCGTCCCGACGTGGGGCGATCTACGTCCCGTGCCCTTTGACACTGGACCTGGACCGTTCGCCAGGGAAGTTGGACAACCCGACGTGGAGGCTCATGCGCCGGGGTGGCCCATGCCCTCCCACCGGACTTCCCCGCGCCGTGGTCCCGGCAACTCGATCCCGTGCAGCGGATCATCCTCGGGATGGTGGAAGATGCAGTCGCGTGCCCACTGAACGGTCGCAGAGTTGAAGAGGCGGGCCAGCAGAGCATTTCCCCGCATCATGCGGTCGCCCTCCGGGCTGGTCCCGGGCGGCCCGATGAACAGCGCCGTACGGCGGGCCAGCGGGAGGTACATTCCACCGGGTGACATGAAGCCGGCGGCAGTCCGCGGTGTGACGCCCTCGTCGGGCAGTACCACGACTGGGACGTCGGAGGTCGCGAGTGTTTTCAGCTTGAAGTCGAGGATCGTCCAGGCCCGGTTGCAGAGTGCTGCCGCCCCCTCGGGCAGGGCCTCACTCACCATCGAAGCGCCGTGCAGCAGCGGTACGTCAAGGTCCTCGAACTCCGCCGGAAAGGTCAGGCCAAGGATGTCGGGCAACTGCGCGACCATGCTCGCGTAGAGGTCCCGCGCCACCGGGACGCGCATGAACTGGAACGCGATGAAGAAGGCGAGGGACAGCCGATCGTCGTTCGGAAGAGGCCACCGACGCTTCTGCGGATCGATCAGCCTGAGCAGCGGCTGGGCCGCACGTCCTTCGATCTTGGTGGCTATCTCCTCGACGTACAGGGTCTCCTCGCCATCGACGGTGAAGCGGTGGAAATGGTTCTCCGCCGCAATCGTGTTGATCCGGGCCGTGTTCGACGTCTGTTGGGCAAGCCGCACGACCTGCGTTCGGTTGTCCGCGTCCGCGAAGTTCCGCAGGTACATCTGCGGAACATAGTGGTGCTTCTTAGGCTTGCTCACCAGCACATCGTGCCACCGGTTGACGGCGCGCCGGCTGGGGATTCAGAGCAGTGCTGTGCCCTGTCTGGAGGCGGAGACACAGATCCCGAGCCGGCATCGCCCCTGCCGGCGGTTCCCTGTCACCGTGCAGCGGGCGGGGCCCGGAGCCCGGCGCGCCAGTAGCCTGGCCAACTGTCCTTTGCAAAGTGCGACGTTAGTTGGTGAGCGGCAGTGGCGCAGGGAACGACGGCGGCGACGGCATGGGTGGTCGCGGGCACTCGGAAGCGGATGAATGACGCCCTCGGTGTGGAGAAGAGCCGCCGCATCATCCTTTCGTCGGGCTCGGATTGGCAGACCCGGGGTCTGTCGCGCGAGGGCGCTGCCGCGGTTCGTGACCGCTGGCGGCTGGAGGTGCATCGTCTGCGCGGGTCAGCGGAGTTGCTCGACACGATCGATACCCTCGCGGCCTGCGGCATCGGGCAAGAGCTCGAGGAGCGGCGATGGTCTCGGGACTGGCCTGCGGTTCCCTCGGAGGCTCGGGCCCTCGGCGGCCGGTGGCCGGGATCGCGGACCGGCGGCTTCGCGGAGAGCATCCCGCTGCGCCTGCCCAGCGATCTTGCCGAGCGGGTGCTGGCTGCCTGCTGGCATACGTCGGTCGAGTCCATCCGGAAGATCCGCAGGCGGCGTGACGCATATCCCGGTCTCGTCCCGACGGCTGCTGCGCCCAGCGCGGAAGAGCTATCCACGCTGCCGGATCCCTTGGCTGAGTACGAGCGGCTTGCTGCGCAGGTCACCACCGTCGGCGACATCTACCGGTCCGGGATCGAGCGGGGCATCAAGGCAGCGCGGTTGCTTTCCGCTACGCGCTACCCCGAGCACGACAGCACCGACGGCGAGCCCTCGCGGTCCGCCTGACATCAGCCCGCCCCCGAGGGGCTTCGTCGACGGCTCGTCGCGTCGGCGGCTAGAAGAGGACGTTGTCGTCCGTCGGCGGCACGGCGCGTTCCGTGGTGGGCGGCCGGTAGTAGATCTCCACCCAGCCGCTGCGCCGGTAGGCCGTCATCTCGTCGCACTGCGGGCAGCGCACCGCGTAGTGGGTCTTGCACCAGTACGGCCTGCCCTGGACGCGCGCCCACTTGGACCGCTGGCCGAGGCGGGACCGCTGGACGCGGACCAGGGTCGGTTCGGGCGTATACCAGGTCTCGCCGAACGCTGTCGCCAGCGGCCCGGGGAAGGCGCAGGTCGTGCACGTGGGGTCGATGTGGGTGGCCTGGAGAGCCGGTTCCCACCGGCCCCAGCGGATCTCTCCCGCCTCCGGGTCGGCGTCGGGGAGCGCCGGCAGGATGCGGCGCACGGCTCCTTGCGCGGTCGGTGCGGTCTCCATCCGGTCAGTCTGTACTACGGCACTGACAGGGCGGCATGCCGTTCGGCGGCGGCTCACATGCCCTTGAAGGTGACGTCGTTGATGTTGAAGGTGAAGTCGCTGGGGCTGAAGCCGCCGGATACGCGGCCGCCGTTCATGTAGGTGGCAATGCCCTCCGCGATGACCACCTCGATCTCGGCCTCGTCCATGGTGCGGGCCAGCTTGGCGACCTGGCTGCTGGTCAGGTCGATGGGGATGTCGCGGCTTCGGAGCGCGCTGGAGCCCTGGATGTCGAAGCTGGTGGCGCGGTTGACGGTCGCGCCGTAACCGGAGGGAAGCCCCTGCCGGTCGCGCTTTTCCATCTCGCGGGCACGGCGTTCGCGGCCCCGCGCGGTGGTCTGCACCTCGGTGGCCTCCTCCCGCAGCTGGGCGGCGTTCGAGCCGCGCGGAGTACGGGTGCCGTCGATCCACCGGCCAACGGTGCGCGGGGTGACGTTGTAAGCGGCGGCCATAGCGGCCGTATTACCGCCGTACTTACGATCGCGGACGTGCTCGGACTGCGTCGTGGCGCGCGCCGGGGTCTTGCGGGAAGGGAAGAGCACTTCCTTGACCTTGGCGTTGGCTCCGGGGGTGGGCGTGCTGTCCTGACCGCTCATGCGCTCGCGGCCTCCTGCTTCTGCTCTGCGGCGGCGATGGCGGCGCCGTCAGTGTCGTAGGCGTGGGTGAGGCGGGACGGGTGGTCGTCGCTGCTCATGAGCTCCACGATGGCGTCCATGGGGATGCTCGACTCGTGCTTGAACTGGCCGGGCCCGATGCCGAGTCGAAGGACGCCGAGGACGGGCTTGCCGTTCTCCGGCGGGGTCAGCAGTTCCAGCGGCGACGGCTGCTCTGTGGCGTACAGATAGGAGTCGACGTTGATCGCGAAGGGGGCACGCCCGGTCTTCTTGTACGTCTTGCGCATGCGCCGGTGGTTGGCGATGCGGGCGGCGGAGATGATGTGGAAGCGCACTTCGGGCCGGTAGGACCAGTTGGCCACGATCTCCTGGAGCCACACCTCGTCGTCGAGGTGCTGCGCTCCGTCGGTCCACTTCCCGATGCCGCCCTTGTAGATCGCCTTGTAGAGGCCCGCCAGCACCAGGGCGTCGGTGCGCTCGAGGTCCTGGGCGTCGAGGTCCTTGTGCACCGCGTACGCGGCGAGGAACTCCTCCGGCTCCTGTCCGTCCTTGAGGCCGAGCAGGGCGTAGACGCGCTTGTACGCCTCGCGCAGCCGGACCGTCCATTCCTTGAGGAACGGCACCGTCAGGGTGGACAGGTACGCCTCGGTGATGGTGGCAGGGTCGAAGCCGTACTCGGTGACCATGTAGGCGACGGTCGGCGTGGCATACCAGCCGGGCCCGGCGGGGGCTTCGCCGTGGAACGTCGCCGGGTGTGGCAGCAGGGGGTCAACCTCGACGTTGGTGAAGTCGCACCACCACAGCCCGGCGGGGGCCGACTTGGTGTCCCAGACCGGGTCGGTGTGGTGCTCCAGCGGGCCGACGGGGAGCCGCAGGGACATGGTGACCGACAAGTACGAGGCGCACACGTCGCACGCGACGGCGTACGGCATGGCCGCTTCGGCTTCTGTGAGCGGCCTGGCCCACCACTTGAAGTCTTCTTCTTCGCACAGTGCTTCGCCGCGCTCCTGGAGGTCGCGGGTCAGTGGGTGGCGGGCGCCGGCGGCCGGAGGCACGACGGTGTCTCCGCCGGGCAGTGCTCCGTCGCGAAGCCGGGAGCGCCACTCGCCTCCGTCGTCCTGGAACGGCTCGGAGCGGGGGCGGACGGAGTCGAGGAGCAGCTTGCTGGTGGTGGCCGGGGTGATGCCGGGTGCGATTCCGAGATCGGCGACGTAGGTGCGGATGCGTCGGGCAAGGGTCAGCGCGTCGAGTTCGCCGGTGGGGGTGGTGGCGAGCTGGGCGATCAGTGCGCTCGTCACCTGCTGCTTCTCGCTGCCCTGGCCGATCCACGGCGTGATCACCACGCGCAGGGACGACTTCGGGCCTCCCGCGGCCCCCACGCGGCGGAACGCGTGGAAGATGGGGCCGATCTCCTGGGAGAGCTCCATGCCGACGCTCGCGGCCGCCGTGGTCAGCTTCTTCGTGAGCGCGGCCAGAGCCTTCTCGGTGGTCGGGAACGAGGCGGGCAGGCCAAGGGCCTTGAGCGCTGTCGCCGACAGGCACACCATGCCGTCGCCCGTCCGGCCCGCGTCGTGAACGCGGTCGATGCGCAGCGGCAGGCCGGTGCCGAGCCAGGCGAACCAGTCCGTGAGCTTCGTACCGGCAGGCCGCGGGACCTGGGCGACGTCCAACTCCCAGCCCTCGGCGCCGTGGTCGAGTGCGACGGCCGGCCACCGGCGCGGCGGATTCACGGCCGGAGGGGCGCTGCGTCCGCTGCGGGCCGGGGCACTCCGCCCGCCGGATCGCGCGCCTCCCGCTTCAGCGCGGCCACGGTACGCGGAAGTAGGGCGCGGGCTGGCGGGGTGACGCACGGGCTGTTCCTGCGCGGGCTTGGGGCAGGCGGGTTCTGGGACCGGATCCGGGTGCGCGGCTGCCGCTGGGGCGGCCGCAGCCTGGCTACGCCGGGCGGCCTCGGCTTCCTCCTCGGCGCGACGGCGGCGGAGACGCTCGATGGTCGCGGCGCGGGACTCAGCGGTGCACTTCTCCGGGCAGCGCTTCCACTCCCACAGCATCTGCTCACCGTCGACGTCCCATACGACGACGTAGCCGGGCCGGTCGCTGCCAATGCAGCCAGCACACCCGGCGAGGCGTGCCTCGGTCATCGTCTGTCCTGCCCTTCCGGTCGTCTTTCAGAGGTTCGTCACGTGTTCTGGGGTGCTGCGATACCGAACATCTGCTCGGCGGGGGCGAGTTGCGCGGCGGCTTCGGCCGCCTGGCCGCGGGCGTCCTGATCCGCGGGGAGCAGGCGGTCGAGCTCTCGCTGGGCCGCGGCTTGTATCCGTGCCGCGCTGACAGGCTTACTGCCGGCCAGGCCGGGGATGTTGAGCGCGATGCTGGTGAGCAGCGCGTTGATCGCGTCGCCGTCACCATGGGCCTCGCCAGCGGCTCCCGCCGCGGCGTCGGCCAAGTTCACCGCCATGGTCAGGTAGTTGACCTGGTCCGTTCCGGGGGCGAGGAGTCGCTGTTGCAGCGGCCAGTCGGAGGAGACGAGCACGGAGCGGGCGGAGCGGAAGGTCTCGGTGTGCAGCGCGGGGCACACATGCGTCCGCGTGCTCCTGCGGCTTCGGAAGCTGCGCTCCTCGTCCCGTCGGAGGCTTGCCATGCGGGACGCGCCCAGGGGCGCGCCACCGAAGAAGGCGTCGTGCACGGTCCGGATGGTCTTCTGCCTCGCCGGTGCCCCGATCAGGGTCAGGGTTTGCAGCACCTGCTCGCGGACGGATTTCAGAGGCCGCGGTGCGGCGGGCGCAGCTGGGGAGTCGACGGAGGCGCCGAACAGCGCGAACCAGTCGTCCTGCGCAGCCTCCAGTCGCGAGCGTAGCTCGGAGAGGCGGGCGGAGCCGGAGGTCTCGGCTGCGGTCCGCATCTCGGTCCGGAGCCGGGACATCTCCCCTTCGATCGCGTCCAGCGCCTCATTCATGCAGCACAACATACCAGTGTTTTCTCATGTATCCCTGTGTTTTCTTATATTCGCTCGGCGGGGCCGGGTCCTTGCAGCGATGGGGCGGCCCGGAATCATCCGGGCCGCCCCATCGGCAGCTCAACGGCGGGCCGGCGGGCTCGGACGCCCCTGCCGATCGCCAGGAAGGCGGGCTACTGGCCCTTGGCGGCGTCCTTGAGCTTCGAGCCCGCGGAGACCTTCACGCTGTAGCCGGCGGGGATGGTCATCGGCTCGCCCGAGGCGGGGTTGCGGCCTTCGCGGGCGGCACGGTGGGTGCGCTCGAAGGTGAGGAAGCCGGGGATGGCGACCTTCTCGTCGCCCTTGGCGACGACGTCGCCGACGGTCTCGGCGAGAGCGGCCAGCACGGCGTCGGCGTCCTTGCGGGTCACCTCGGCGCGATCGGCCAGCTGGGCCACCAGCTCACTGCGGTTCATATGGGGCTCTCCATGTTCGTTCTGCCTGTGCGGCTGCGACCCCTTCATGCTGCCAGGCCCCACTGACAATCCCGCCCCGCACCACGGTCCGGGCCCGACGTCCGGCTGGGGGCGAGGTAGTTGCCATCTGGGCGCGACGTCCGTCACCGGTTGATTCTGCGGCGCGCTTCGCCTGGTCGCCGTACGCGGGTGCATGCCCTGGTGACAACTTCGGCGCCTACGAGGTGACAACCATCGCGCTCAGCCCGACGCTCGGACCAGGTCGCCGGGAGCGACGGTGCCAGTGGCCGCGCTCAGCCACACGACGGCAGCCTCGGGTCGGCGAGGCCCCTTCTCGGCCACACCACCGACGACCCGAATAATTTGACGCATAATTGAGTTGTGCGTTAACTTTTCAGCGTCGCCTGATCGTCTCCGCGACCCGCTCCACGCACCCCACCCCCAGCCGCCTGCCCTTGGGACGCATCCGACCGCCTTCGGCCGCTTGCCGTCCGAGCAGATCCGGCCGCCCTCGCGAAAGGACTTCGACCATGAGCTCGTCCGCCATATCGCTCCTGCCCCGGATCCGGTTCACGCTGAAGCGACCCAGCCTTCCCGGGCGGGCCAGCCACGCCCTTCTGCAAGACGACGCCTGGAAGGCGATCGCCTTCTCCGTCGACCGCGCGGCCGCCGACGTCCTGCCGCTGAGCGCCTCCGGCGCCGGCAGCGTCGTCGCCGGAAGCCGGGCCCTGGCCTCTCTCGTCGGAGGTCGCTTCCTGCTCGAGCGCGTCCACGAGCGCAACGAGCAGCGCATCGGCGAGGCCTGGACCCGCCGGGAGCGGCGGCAGCGGCGACGCGCGGCCGAGGACCTTCGCTCGTACCTGAGCGCCTTCCAGGAGGCCATCGCCTACGCCCGCCGGGTCGCTGACGGCGAGCCGGCGGCTGCAGAGCTGCCGGCGCTCCTGCAGGGCGGCCCGCGTCTGCGGCTGATCCAGCGCTTCCGCGAGGACCGGCAGGTCCTGGCACAGACCGTCTGACGACTGCCCCGCTCTGGAGAAAGGCACGACGTGAACCGTCCTGACCCTCACGCCCTTCCTCACAGCTCCGTCATGGCCCTTCGGGCCGTGTTCGACGGAGTCCGCCACGCCATCGACGCGGCCCGGACCGTCGCGCTGGCGACCATGGCCGACGCCGCAGGGGGCCATCTCCGCCAGTACAGCGGGATTCCCGGCGCACTGCACACCGTGATGACCTCGGGCCTGGGTACGGCCCGGATCGTCCCTGATTCCCAGGGCAACCGGGCCACTCTGGACATCCGTGTCAGCCCCGCGGCCTACGAGCAGATCCGGGAGCGCCTGCAGGAGGAGTGCTTCCACGACGATGCCTGCGACTGCGAGCAGGACCCTTGGCCCACCCTGGCATCCCTGGCCCGTGATGAGCAGATGGAGATCCTCAACCTGGCAGGCGACGGCCTCGGGACAGCGACCCGCTCACCGTTCGGCCGCGGCGATGTCCATCTCAAGCTGGATGACGAGAGCGTCTTCAAGGCCGCCGAGGTCCTGCGCATTGCCGTCGCGCTCGCCCCACAATCCCCGGCGGACGAAGCACCCCGCTCGTAGTCCACCCGACGCCCGACCATTCACCCGCCACCTCCACGAGGAGAAGACTCATCTCGGACCTGCAGGCTGTGCGCGCCCTCTCCGACGGCCTTGGGCGTGCCCTCGTCGACCTCTTCAACGGCCACGGCATCGAGGGCGGCGGCTGGACCCATCACGCCCCGGAGCGGTCGCACTTCTGCTCCACCACCCTGTTCCACCCGTCCGGGATCGGCATCGGGATCCGCCACGGGAACAGGCACCGCAAGGGCGACGCGGGTCGGCGTCTGACGGTCGAGGGCATCTACCCGCTGAGCCATTCCGGGCCGCGGGCAGAGTCGATCACGGTTGGGATGAGCCAGTCGCCGGCCCGGATTTTCAGCGAGATCAGACGGCGCGTACTGCCTGACTACCTCAAGACGATCAGCGCGGCGCTCGAGGCCGCCGCCGACTCCGAGCGGGCGCGGCAGGCCCGGATGGCCATGAAGCGCCGCCTGGAGCAGGTCCTGCCGGATCTCGGGCACCGCGCCGCGTCACACCAGGAGCCTCCGAGCCTGCCCAGGTCGCACCGGCCGGACGCCGAGGCCGGTCTCCCGGACCGGCCCGCCGTCGTCTCCTGTGGGGTGAAGCTGCGGCACGACGCGACGAGCATGGACATCACGCTCTCTGACGTGCCCGCCGAGCTGGCCTTTCGGCTTCTCGCGCTGCTCGACCCGCGCACGGCCCTGGAGGGAGTCATCGTCCCGCACGAGGGGGCCCCTCCGGCGATCGACCACGCCCCGCACACCATCCAGGGCGAGGTCATCGGGCCCGGCGAACAGTCTTCCCTGCCATAACCGGCGGCCCTCAACGGCCTCCTGTTCACACGGAGCCGATGACCCTATTAACTTGATCAAAGAGTGGCTTTGGATTAAACTAAGAGCGTCAACCTGGTTGGGGGCGATCTTCCGAGAGCTCCCCCTGGCGTGACTCATCAGCCCGCCGTCCGGTGCTCTCCTAGGCCCGCCGGACGGCTTCCTCCGACGGGCCCGCCCAACCCCCCGGGCGGGCCCGTCGGCCCCTGACCGCCGCAAGGAGCCGACGTGCCTGATTCAGGACTTCGCGAGGAACACACCACCGCCCGCGACCTCGGTCCCTACGGCCGGCTCGACATCGCCGCGCGCACCGACGTCCGCTCCGGAAGCGTCCTGTACCGGCTCCACGGCCCACACGTACGCGGCTGCGTGATGCTCTCCCCCGCCGCCTCGGCGGACGACCCCACCATGCCCGACCAGGGGCCCGCCGAACTCCTCATCAATCCCGACAAGTTCGCACCCGCCTTCGCCCTGCACGAAACTCGGCCGCTGTCGGTGAACAACATCCTGCTCACCGGACCGGTCCGCATCGCCTGGGAGAACGCCCCGGACTTCCGGCCCCTTCGCCGGGGCAAGACCGGACGCCCCGAATGGCTTCCGCCTCGCACTCACCGGCACGCACGGGCCGTCCTCGACGCCGTCCTCGATACCTGGCGCGAGCGCCAGGACCTCGACGAGCTGACCACCGCCGCCCGGCGGCAGGCCGCACAGGTCTTCCTGAAGACCTACACCGCCCAGCTCAGCGCGCGTCGCGAGTCGGCGATCCGCGCGCTCATCGCCGTGACCGACGCCGAGCGCCGTGTCAACGAACTGCACGCCCTGGTCACCGCTTAGCCCCCGCCGCCCGTCAGCCGACTCCTCAAGAGAACGGACTCCTCCATGCCCACGACCGCCCAGGCCGACCCGGCCGTCTCCGCCGTCCGTGCCGCGCTCGATGCAGCCGGCCATGAGCTGAGCGAACTCCGCGTCTTTCGCCCCGACCACGGCGCAGAACACCTTGTCGTCCAGTACAACCCCCTCAGCTCCGACACCTGGGAGCTGGAAGAGGACCAGAACGCCGCCTACTCCAAGACGCTGCGCCGTGCGGGATGGGAGAGCGCCGTCGATCTCGGCACCCTGGTGTTCATCCCCGACGTCCCTGCGCCTGCGACGGCCCCGCGGACGTTCGTCGCGACCTGGCGCATCGCCATCGACGACGTCGCCGACGTCCAGCAGGCCGCCGACGAAGCCCGGGGCCGCCAGCTCGACCCCGGCATCACCGAGTCCTTGTGGACGGTGACCGACGCCGTGGGGCGTACGAGGACGGTCCACTGCACCGATCCCGACCTGACGTGATGCACGAGCCGGACTGCCACGACGGGCGCACCAGCCGCTTCACCATCAACGAGAAATGAGCACCCCTGTGCCTATGTTCCTTGCCTCCGATGCCGATCTCTCCAGCGTCACGGAGCTGCCCTGGTGGCTCCAACTCATCATCGGACTGGGGCTGCTGTTTGCCGCAGGCGGGCTCCACGCAGCCGACAAGCGCATGGACTCCGACTTCCTGGAGCTCGGCGCGGTCGTTGTCGGCTTCGCCGGCGTCTATGTCGTGGTGTCCGCAGTGCTGTGACATCGAGCCGCGCCTCGCCGAGCCGCGCAGCAGCCGCACCCACTGCCGCCGGGCTCCGCTGAGCCCGGCGCCCGCAGCGCCGGTCGCCCCGCCGTGCACCCCAGCCCAGGGGCGGCCACCCGTTCATCCTCTTGAAGGAGGCTTTGTGCACCTCAAGCCCGAGGCACCTCGTCAGGCCACCGCCCGCGAGGTCGAGTACCTCAAGGCCGCGTCGGTCCACCAGTACGGCCACCTCCCGCCGCGGGTGTCGCCCCGCCTGCTCAAGGCCATGCTCGACGCGGAGTTCATCTACCGCGAAGATTCCGACGGATACCGGCTCACCAACGTCGAAGCACTCGCCTACACCGGGCCGACGACCTGGCGGATCACCTGGACGGGCCGCCGCGCCGCGCTGAGCGCGGCCCAGTGGCGCGACCTGACCGAACGGGTTGAGGAGAACGGGGCCTTCACCAACAAGGTCCACTGGGTCACCCGCAACGGGCTTGCCGTGCTGGGCCTGGCGGAGTACCGCGACGACCACGGCGTCGTCCAGCCGAACGACGGTGGCTCCGGCGTACACGGACCGCGCTTCCGGGCCTTCCGCACCGAGCTCGGCCACCGCGTCGCGCAGCTGGCCGAGGCCGACACCGTCAAGTGACCTCCCTGGGGGCCGTGGACCGCGTCCGCGGCCCCCAGGCGTTCCGGGCCGTCCCGTGAGGAGTTCGTTGAATACCCGCACCTTCACCGTCGAGGAGCTCCGTGCCGTCGGCGTTCCCCACGACCTTCCCGAGCACGCCGCCGTGGCCGACTTCCATGTGTCCAACGGCTGTTGGGCGGAGACCCGGCGGTGCGTATTCCGGCACGAGGGTGCCTTCTGGGCCGTCGACTACGATCAGCCGCTCACCGAGCAGGGCGTCGTGGACCACGGATGGGACCGCAGTGTCGAGGCCACCCGGGTCGTGTCCGCACGCGTGCCGACCACCATGTGGGTGCCGGCCGACGCCGGAGTTGAAGCCGAGCCTGCCGTGGACGCCTGGATCGCCGAGGTCCGTCACCCGGCTACCGGCCGATTCCGGTTCAGCTACCGCGACGACGAGTACGAGTTGGCGAAGGAGCGAGTGCACGAGCGCCGGCGGCACTCCCCCGAGGCCGAGGTACGCCTCGTCCGGATGACCATCACGTACACCGTGGTCAGCCCGGACTAGTTGCGCGCCCCGCGCGCACCGGCTGCAGAAAAGGCTGTGCCCCGGGCCGCGTACTCCTGGGAGCAGAGGCGGACACCGGGGCCTACCAAGCTGTGCCCCGGACAGTGTGCGGGGGGGGATCGCAGTGACTGCGACCCGGGGCTCACATACATCACAGTAGCCACAACTGCTTCTCAATGCACGTGAATTACATCGTTGCGGGACGCGTCGGCGTCGAAAGCAGCGCCGCGCGGCACACCCGCCGGCTTCGCCCGCTCGTTGTCCGTCAGCTGGCGGGCCGGAGTTGAGTGTCGGCGAGCCGGTAGGCGCCGGCGATGCGCCTGCGGTTCCAGCCGGGCTCCTTGGGTAGTGCGCGCAGGAATCGCCGTAGCTCGCTGGACTGGATGATCGTCACCCCCTGGCTGATCAGTCCGCCCGGAGGGACAGCGGCGTAGTGGACGGCGACGACGGCCTGGACAGGGTGGCCGAGCGCTTCCGCCACCCGGCTGGCCTCCCACAACACCGTGTCGATGGAGTCCTTTTGGGGGTGGTTGCCGTACCAGAGCTTCCCGCTCCGAAGGTGGACCTTGGATTTCTTCGACTTCCAGGTCTTCGTGTCGACGTAGACGGGCCCGCACTTGCCCAGGACGATGTGGTCGAGGTTGGCGCGGGACCGGGGTATTCGGCGGTCGTGGAGGACTGCCCACCGTCCGAACCCGCACCAGACGAGTGGAGCGAGGATCCAGCGCGTACGCCGCTCGCCAGCGGCGCCGGTGGCCCAGGTACTGCCCTTGCTCCGGTAGATGCGGCGCAGGGCGAGCACCGCCGTCACCGCGGCCACCGCGAAGCCCGCCTTCCAGTCGGTCACGGCCGCCACAAGGAACCCGATGCCGAGCGCCACCGGCGCCACGAGCAGCGGGATCGCCCAGGCCGCAGTGCGGTGCTGCTTGCGGCGCTCGGCCGCGCGGATGGTGTCGGCCATGGCCTGGGCGCTCGCTCCGGCGCCGGGTCGGCGCCTCGATCGCGTCATGGGCATGCGGTCTCCTTCAAGATCACGCAGGTGCGGAGACGGCGATGGTGCGCGTGGCGGGCTGTGGACAGAGTCCGAGCAGACGTCGGCGAAGCGGCAGTAGCCGACCGCAAGGCTTGACCAGGCGAGGGCAAGATCGCACGCCTCGTGGTGCCGGTGTATCTCAGGCCATCCCGCCATTTTGTCCGCGACCGAGGCACACCACAGGAGGATCGGCATCAGCGGACACTGCCCTGGGCGGGGAGGCGCCCGGATATCATCGGGCGAACGCACTTCACCGTGAAGCGTGCCTTGCTCGGACCCACCTCCGGGCTCTGGCGAATCCAGCTGCCGCTGGGAGGTGACGCACAGTGGTGACGTCCGGCGCTTTTGTCGTCCTTTGACCGCCCCTTGCGCACTCTGGCGTTGGTCGTGGTGGGACGGCGTGACGCGGAGCGTGCAGGAGCTGTCTTGTCATCGAAGAACATCACCAACCGCCAGCAGATCGCACGGGCCCTCAACAAAGCGACCGGCTGCGGCTACCAGCGGGCTCTGGAGCGCGTCATCGACGCCGCCGAGCGCAACCTGCTCCCCTCGGTCCTGGACGCGGCCGGCCGCGCGGAGGCCGTCCGGATCCTCGCCGACCTGGCGGCGGCCGAACCTGCCCCGGGCCCCCTGCTCGCCAGGGACTATCTCAAGGCCCTGCTCTCGGAGTTCCGTCTCCTGGGATGGGGCGCCGGTCACCATGAGCCGGATCTGGAGGCCTTCGGCCTCACCTCTTATGCGGGACCCGTCGCAGGCCTGAACCTGTCCGTGGGACGTGCAGACGACAACGACGACGGCGAGGAACTCGATCCGGATGATCCGGAGGAATCAGACCTGACCCGGCCGCTGTATCTGATGTCGATGTGCCCGTCGGGCAACGCCACCACCGAGGACTTCGAGGACGGCGTCGCGGACTGCTCCACCGAATCCGTCCGCGTCACCGCGCGCCGCATGGACGCCAAGCTCGGAGAAACTCGACTCGGGCGGGTCCGGGGCGCGGAGGAGTGGTCCACCACGCCGTGCCCGATCTGCGGGGACCGCTACCCCGAGCACCACCTGCTGAAGAACTCCCGCAGTGCCGAACCCGTCTGCCCTGCCTGCATCTTCGACGGCGACCAGGGATATCGCACCGACCTGCCGTACCTAGCGGTCAACCTCGACCGGCTCCTTCACGACGACCTGGCCGCGCCGGCGGGATGGGACGCTGTCGCAGCCGTCCTCGCCCTGTCCTGCGGCCCCGACCTGGGGGCCCGGCTCGACCGCGAGCTGAAGAAGCGCGGCGGCTGGCCGTTTGTCATGGAGCGCTGGGGTGAGCCGCTGGAGCGGTCCTGGATCTGGCTCCCGCCGCCCGCTCACCGGCACGAGGCGTTCAAGGACCTGGGCGCCGGCGCGACGGTGGCCGCACTCGTCGACGCCGTCGACCGGCACGATCCCGCCGCCCGCGCCGCGGCGAAGGCCCTGTGCCGCGAGTCCGGAGTGCGCTGGAGGGACAGCCTGTGGCCTGCCGCCATCGCGTTCGCGGTGGCCTTCACGACCCAGGGCTTTGAGCGCGACCGCCACCGCACCCCCTTCCACGTCGTCCACTCCTTGAGTGACGGCCTCGAGCAGACCATGAAGCCGTTCGCTGTCACCGGGGACGCCTCGAACATCGAGTACGGGCTCGAAGTACTCCTCAAGCACCAGCTGTTCCCGATGCTCCTCGGGCACGGCCTCGAAGAAGAACCCGACGATCCGCGCCGCCGGTACGGGGCGCAGGACGACGACAGCCGCCCCGCCGCGTCCTCCACCGATGCGCACCTCAGCCACGGCATCGACCGCGCGAACCAGGTCGCGGTCGTCCTGGGCACGATCCCGTTCGCTGCGCCCGGTGTTCCCATCTGGGACGGGGCAGCGGCAAGCGGTGGCGATGCCCAGGGCCTGGGCAGTACGGCGCCGGCGAACGACTTGTGCCGGGCGGTGCGGGACGAAGCCCGCCAGCAGGTGGCCGAGGCCCTCTACGACCTCGACGGATGCGAGGCGGTCGATGCCGAGCAGGCGTGGACCCGCAACGGCTGGTGGATTCCCTCCGACCATGCCGTCCACGCGGTGCGCCAGGCGCAGCAGTTCCTCGGCGTGAAGACCAGGGTCCTGGCCTTGTGGTTCGGGCCCGGTGCGCAGTTCCCCGAGCCCGCACAGATCTGCGTCGACATCATCGGCGTGAACGCGCACAGCACCGGCCCCCGCGATGTGCCGTGGCTGCAGGTGTCGGACGGCCGCTCCGTGTTCGGCCTGACGCTGTCCGACGTCGCCCTGATCCGCCGGGCCGAACCGGGTCACGAACTCACCGACGTCTGGCCCTCCGATCGCGCCGCTGCCCGTGAGGACGAAACGACGGTGCACGAGACGAGCACGAACCCGGGTTCGGCGGACGGGGCACAGCCCACGCTCGATGAACTGTCCCTGCTGACGAACCAGTTCCTGCACCTGGCAGGGCACCGGCTCGGCGAGGGATGGAAGGAAGTCGACACCAAGGCGTACGCCGCCCACCAGCGGCTCGAGAAGGCGCTGGAAGCCGAGTACACCGGGTTCCTGGCCACGAGCGTCAAGGTGTGGATCAACCTGTTCGACACCGCGCACCCCTGCCCGAGCGGGAAGACCCGGGCCCTGCCCGCGTACGCGCTGACCGGCAAGCCCTACGAAGTGGAATTCGACGTCCACAAGCATGACCCGTCCTGCGGCTGCGGCCAGGAGTACGGTTTCGGCGAGTTCTCCGACCGCGTCTGCCAGCTCCTCATCGTCCTGTGCCTGTACGGCGGGCTAATCGAGGTCCACCCGATGATCCAAGCCGCGGCCGCAGACGATCCGGACGAGCGCGAAGTCGAGCTGCGCGACATCACCTGGGAGGTCGACGGACCCGACGGCTACGACTTCCGGGAGGTCCAGCGCCGAGTGATCCGGGACATGGACAACGCCGACTCGAACCGGAACACCGACACCAACCCGGCTTACATTCCCCCGTACATGGCCGCCGACGGCTGGTACCTGCCCGAAGGCGGAACCTCCATGATGTTCCACGGACGCCGACACGGGGACGAGACGGGCTGACCCGCAGCTGCCCGCAGGGACGGTTCACAAGGCCGGGCGTCGCGGTCCGACCGCGCTGGCAGTCCGTGAACCGCCCCCACGAGCGCAGACGACGCTGCCCGGGACGCCTGGGCGTCCCGGGCAGCGTGCAGCGTCTCGGAATCTCCTCACCCGCTTCTTGTCGCCGCCGGGCAGCGGGTCGCACAGCACGAGCACCGCGCCGACGGGGAGTTCGTAGGAGACGCCGGCCTCAAGCCAGTCCCCCAGGCAACACATCGCGCCGGACTCGGCTTCGTTCAGGGCGCGCAGCAGCGCAGCAGCTTCCTCCAGGGTCTGACCGCGCCCTCGTCCGCCGTATGGATCGCGACGGCGTACTCCTTGTCCGGCATCCCGGCCACTCCGTCACCGACGGGCCGCACTGACAACGATGCCTGGCCTGCTGAATGCGGTCAGGGTGAGTCCGTGGATGGTCGGCTCTCGCCTCGGCACGCCTCGGCAATTCGCTGCTTCCGGGGCCGCGGGTAGGAAGTGGCGATGATGGGCGTACGGCGGGGGCCGATTGCACGGGCATAACGATGGTTTCCCCCGTGATGCACCACGGTGGCGCCAACCGCTTCGAGCGCTTCAGCAAGCCAGTCACGGCCGGGTTGCCCCGGGCGGCGGCCCGGAGCGCCCAAGTCGGTGAGGCGCTTTTCGGCTCCGCGGTGGCCGACTTCATCGCGGCGGATCTTCGCGGCACTCCGATCTGAGAACACCGTGGCGTCCGGCAGGACGGTAAGGCGACGCGGGCGTGTGCGTCCCAGGTATGCGAAGTCCTGGGCTGCGTACACGTGGCCGATGTGGCCGGGACTGATCAATTCGGCGCCGTGGGGAGTGTGGCGGACGCGCGGTTGTGGATCTGAGTGGGCTACGACGCCGCGTATCCCTCGGCGAGCTGCTGCGGTGAAGGCCCTCGCGCAGAACCATGATTCGGCGTTGGACTCGGCACGGTCGAGGAGCACGAGCCGGTTGAGTTCGAGGGTCTCGGTGTAGCGGGCGGCGCCTTCGAACACGTCGAGCACGGCTCCGTTCATCGGGATTCCGAGGGAGAGCACGCCCAGGAGGCGGCCACCGGCCGGCTCACCGGGGCCGGGGAGCTCGTCGACTCGCTGCAAACCAAAGACGAAGCGGACCGGCGGCCAGGAGCCGCTGTAGTGGTGGCGTTCGACGAAACGGCGAGCGGGGCCTTCCGCGATCACCACGACACGGTGCAAGTCGGGGTCGAAGCCGCCCTCACTGGTGCGCCGCCAGGTCGGGGTGCGCTCGTGCCACCGCTGGCAAAGGTCCTCGGCGCCCGGAAGCTGGAAGGCTTGCTGCTCGGGTCCGGTCAGGGCGTGACGGCGCGGTTCGGTCTGGAGCGGTGTCACTCCTCCTCCTGCTCGCGCTTGGCCCCCGCTGACAGGCCCTCGAGGTAGCCGGCCTCGGCGCCGTGCCGGTAGCCGATGCCCACGGCCGTGGCCAGGATGCGGCGCGCGTGCTCCTCGGCCTGCTCGGGTTCCACGCGTTCATCGCCGCGGAGCAGCGCGGCAAGAGCTTTGATCGCGGGCTCCCCGATGCGGGTGGGAAAGTCGGTGCGGCCTGCCACGGCGCTCACACGTCAGTTTCGGCGGAGGGCGTGGCCGACGCCGGTGCCCACCAGATGGTGGTGCCCAGGCGGCACTGGAAGTGCGTCGCGCCCCCGGTGTCCGGGAGGCTCAGGTTGTACAGGCCCTCGGTGTTGTAGCTGACGTCCACGAGGGTCTCCTCGGTCGGCTCGACCGCGCCCCGGAGGGCCTTGCCGCCGAAGACGATCTGCAGATTCCTGGTGCGTGCGCTCGCCCCGGTCTCCGTGAGCGGGGTCTTGCGCCACCGGCTCATGTCCAGCTCGGGGGTGCGGGCGATCTCTCCGTTGCCTGGGTAGAGCATGACCCAGTTGGAGCGCTCGGGTGCGGCCTCGCGCGCGCCGACGTGAACGAGCCAGCCCTCCCCGCTGCCGTTGTCGTGCTGGCCGGTCTTGGGCTCCGGCGCGGCGAGCAGGTAGCCGGCGCGGGTCACCTGGTGGCCACGGGTGTCCACTCCGGTGGCGTGGACGTGTTCGCCCGCAGACAGGGTGGCGACCGCTATTTCCAGATCAGTGTGCATGGAGGAACTCCTCGGTGGTGAAGGTGTTTGTGATCGCGTGCAGGGATCTCGCCCGTGGCGTGACGGGCAGGTACGTCCAGGCAGGTCGGCGGCCGGGTCTCGGTGGCGCGGTACATCGCCGGGTGCCGCTGGCCGCGATACGGCTGGCGGGGATTCGACGGCGAACGCAGGGGTGCGCGGACCGTCCGGGCTGAGTGACTTCGAGTACGCGGCGAGCCGGGGCACCTCCGCCGAGGGCGGGGAGGTCACCCACCGGTACTGCGGCGCGCCCAGCCCAGGCGGTGCCGGTCGGCACCGCCTGGGCTGGGCGGCGCTACGGCTGAGGGAGGCTGAGGACCACGATCGTCGGGGTCTTCGACTGCGCCGCTGCGGCGATCGCCGCGGTCACCGCCTCGTTCAGGGTGGTCGGACCGGTTGCCTGGCTCTCGTCGAGCTGGGCCGCCGTGACGGGGGTGGGCGCCGTCGCGGAGGCGTCCGGCTGAGCCTCGTGGATGACGCGAAGGAGATGGCGGACGAGGAACTCGGAGTGGGTGCCCAGCTGGGTGGCCGTCCGTCCTGCGTTCCTGATGCGGCGTGCGATGGCCGTCATCTGGCGCGGGGTGAGGCTGTCGATGAGGTCGGTGGTCAGGTGACCGTCGAACCTGTTCCAGAACGCGTCGAAGGCGATCGTGATCGCCTGGTGGAGGTCCTGGGTGAAGTCCGCGACCCACGAGGGCTGGTGGACGCTGCGGCTGCGGCCGGAGGGCTGAGCCGAGTGAAGGGCGAGCAGGATCTCGACGATCAGGTCGGCGGTCGGGCTGCCGTCATCCCGCACCGTCGGAGCCTTCTCGTTGATCCGGCGGGCCGCGAGCGCCATGTGCTCGTGCGTGAGGGTGCTGACCTCGCGCGGTGTGATGACGCCGCCGAAGTGGCTGGTCCGCAGTTCCGCGGCGGTGAGGAGTGCCTTGCGTACCCGGTTGTGGAACTCGTGCGGGTTGTAGATCTCCTTGTCGAGATCCTGGGCAAGGGGCAGGTGAATCATGAAACTCCCGGGTTCGGGGAGCGAGGGAACCCCCTCGCGTGACCCATATAGCTTAAGCTACACTGCCACTTTCAGTCAACTTAATTGAGTCATGCGCAGTGGTCATCCGCCCACACCGCATGCCTCGCGCGGTCACAACAACGGTTGATTCACGCCCAGTTCGACCGCACCACGCCCTTCAGCACCCGCTCGCCGGCAGACACCCGGCCCGCCCTACGGGGGAACCGATGATCTACACGACCCAGCACCCGCCCAGGAGAGCGCGCCCGGCGTTCCTGATGCTGCCCTTCGCCCTCGCGGCCCGCGTCTTCCGGCCGGCCCGGCCCGGCCGGCTAACCGACGGGACGATTGAAGCCGTCCAACTGGCACGGACGGTCATCGGGATCGCGGCGACGATATGGATGATCTACGCGTACCCGATGCAGCAGTCGATGTCCTCGTTCGCCAAGGACAAGGTCGCCGAGATCTTCATCAGCACCGGCGTCTTGGTCGTCGTCGGCCCCCTGGCACTCGTGCTCTTCGTGGCCGCGGCGCGTGCCCCAGGCCGCGCCGTCTACATACGCCGGCTATCAGGCCCGATGACGGGCTTCGCAGCGCTGTTCGCAGCCGTGCTCGTCCTGTTCCTCCTGCTGCAGAACAGCGGCGGCGCCCGCCTGGCTCCGCAGTTCGGTGCGTTCCAGATCGTCTTCCTCCTCGTGGCCCTGGCGGCAGTGCTCTTCGCCGTTCCCTTCGGGCTCGCGTCGGCGGTGCTGTGCGTCCACTACGTCTTCCGCACCGGCGACGTCCACGAGGTTCTCCCCCCGCTGCTCTCCCCGCTGCTGGTCTGGGTGCTGTTCGGCTTCCAGCTCGCCGACGGATCTCCCGTGGCGGCGCCGCCGGCGATCCAGCTGCTCTTCCTGATCGGTCCACCGGTGTCCGTCAGTCTGCTCTCGCTGTTTGAACTCCGTCGTCTGCGAACCAAGTTCGGCGTCACGGTCCTCGGAGCCCTGCACCGCGGGCGCCAGCCGGCGTACTGGTAGAGCCCCGTCCCGGCCAGCCGACCCTCTGCTTGACCGGTGCAGCGGTCGCCACCGCCGCTCGCGTGGCACAGTGGCAGCAGCCGCACTCCTCGCCCGCCTCATTCCCGAACCTGGAGACAGCGCATGCCCGACGAACACACGGAGCGCACCTCGGATCCCGTCCAGAACGACGCGGCGGCCCCCACCCCCAGGCGGCTCCCCCTCGCCTTCGGGATCACCAAGGGCGGTCGGCCCAAGTACGACGAGCCCGGAACACCCGGCTCGCTCTCCCGACTGCTCGCCCTTCAGATCGCCACCCAGGGGACCCGCGTGCACGTGGTTGACGTCGACGCGCAGGGCACCGCCACCCGCCCCCGGTGGGTGGATCAGTAGCCGAGCCCGCCGCACGACGGCACGAGGCCCCCGCAGCCGGCCGGACGGCGCGGGGGCCTCGTGCTGCGACGGTCGGATTCAGGGCCCGCCGATGTTGCCGCGTCGGTGCACTCGGATGGCGGCTCCCCCATGGCCTTGTCACCGCGCCGCTCGCACGGTCGGTACATGGGAATGGACCTGATCATCAAGGTATTGCACATCACGGAGCTCCTGCCGGCGCTGCGCGAGCACTTCGCGGACACACCAGACGCCCCGCAGGAGTTCACGCAGGGGCAGATCCGCCCCGGCTCGCCCGGGGTGTACGTATGGACCGACTCCCGGGGCGCCGTCCTCTACATCGGCTGCGCACTCTGCCTGAGCGCGCGGATCCAGGACCAGGAGGGGTGGGTCGCCGAGTACATTCCTGCCGAGCGGTGGACGCTCAGCGTGATCCATATGCTCAAGGAACACCAGGCCCGGGTGTCGTGGGTGGAGACGCCCGACCACGAAGAGGCACTGGAGCTCGAGCGCCGGCTGATCGAGTGGCACCGGTCCGAAACGGGCGTGGCACCCCCCGCGGTGGGCTGGGAATGCAAACTGGGAAGCCGACGCGAACGGGCACAACTCTGGGCACAAGCCCTGTGGCGTCATGTCCAGGACGTGGAAGCGCGCCTCCCATAGAGCCAGTTGGTGCTGCGCGGCCGGACTCTGTCCACAGGTCGACGGCCGGAGGCTCAGGGACGTCACTGACCGCTGCTCCCCGCGCACCGACTGGGCGTTCCCGGAGCACCCCAGGCAGGAGTTCCTGTGCCGTTCCGAAAGACCATCCTCCGTACCGCCGCGCCGATCGCCGTTCTCGCCCTGGGGCTGACCGCATGCGATGGAGGCGACAGCTCCGACTCCGGGAAGTCGAGCGAGAAGCCGGCCGCGGGCAAGAGTGAAGCGAGCGTGTCACCGCGTGATCCGGCCGTCGGCGAACTCGCGCCGGGCAAGGCCGCCACGGGGAAGGTGAAGGAGGGCAGCCAGAACGTCACCTACAACGTGGTCGCCGAGAAGGTCGACGTGGGGACCGAAGCCGAGGCTCAGAAGCTCGTCTCCGACAAGGAGGCGGCGAAGGGGCTGGTCCTGGCCGTGGCCCATGTGAAGTTCACGCACAAAGATGGCCCCGCGCTCACGGATCGTTCCGAGGCGAACGAAGGCACGACCATCTGGGCCGACGGGAAGCGGGGCGCCCTCCTGATCGGCGCCGCGGACACGGGCCCCGGCTGCGAGGACCCGTACGACATCAAGGGCTGGAAGGCGGGCGAGAGCCACACACTGTGCGAGTCGTACCTGGTCCCGGCGAACGCCAAGTCGATCGAGGTGCACTGGTCCGCGAACGATGAAGGCGACCCGAACATCTGGAAGTTCGCGAACAAGAGCTGACCGGGGAACCACTGCGCCCTGTCCCACCGGGAAGTGACCCGCGGGCGACGATGTCTTCAGGGCGCCGCGGCTCTACAGCTCGATCCGCCGCATGACCGTATGACCTGGCCCCCGTAGCCGAGCGCCGCGGGGGCCTCCTCCGTGGCGGTGCACCAGACGGCCATCGTTCAGCCGGCCCTGCGCACCAACGCAAGGTCTCCTCCCCCGCGTTCGCGCCGGCGCAGCTCACGGTCGTCTCGTCCTTGGAGCCAAGAGAAGACTCGTGCGCCCCGCTCGTCGTCGTCCAGGTACGTGGCAGCCTCTGTCATCTGGTGTGCGTGGTCGCGGTAGTGGTACGTCACCACGGGCAGGAGCTCGCCGGCACTCCGGCCGGTGACCGCCATGACGTACACATAGTCCTCGCCCTTCCACAGCCCCCCGTGGCCGCCGCAGGCGCGCGCGATCTCGGTGCGGGTGAGCAGCATGGTGTGGCCGAGCGGCGGCTTCTTGTCAGGCGAGGGCCAGTAGGTCCAGACGTCGCCGGCCTCGTGGCGGCCCACTGGTGTCGGGCAGACCCAGGTGTTCAGAGAGCCGTCTTCCAGGAGGTCGGCTGACCAGCCCGCCACCCAGCCCAGGCCCGTCTCCACGGCGTGGTGGTAGCGGACGCTGAGGGAGTCGGGGGGAATGACGTCGTCATTAGTCGCGGCAATGGCCGTGTCCCGCAGGAGCGGTGTCGCTTTACAGCGGGGCAGTCGAACGGTGCTGCACGAGGCGGGCCCGGGTCATGGTGTCGCTTTCTGGAGTCCAGTCGCACCCGGCATCGTGACAGACGTCACACCCGTTCTGGCGACGTGGCTCGCGGTCCCGGCGCACGCCGCCGACGACCGGGGCCGCCGAGGGATCGCCATGCGAGCTGTCAGTGCGCGGCGGCATCATGAGAGCCGTGTACGAGGCATTCCAGCATCGCGTCGACCGTCTGATCGTCCAGCACCCCGAGTTCGCCTGCTCCCTGCGCGCCTACGGGTACGAGTCGGTACTGCCGCGGCTCCTGGAGCGGGAGCGCCCGGTCACGGAGTACGTGGTGCGCTGGGCAGTTGCCCGCGTGTCTGCAGCAATCAAGCTGCTCAAGTGGGCACGGGGCCAGCAACTCGCCCTTGACCAGATCACCCAGGAGCACATCGACCGATGGCTCACCGAGGGTCCGTGCACGCGCCACAACGTACGCGACTTCCTCGTCTGGGCCGCCGAGGACGGACGCGCGCAGCCCCTGCTCGTCCCCCACCGCGACAAGCCCGATCCAGTCGGCATGCGGGCCCGTGCGCACTGGGTGGCTCTGCAGCGATGTCTTCGGGACGAGTCCCTTCCGCTGGAAGTACGTGTTGCCGGCGGCATCGTCCTCTTTTACGGGCAGCAGGTCAGCCGGGTGGTCGCGCTCCGCTGCGACTGCCTCCAGCACCGCGAGGACGGCAGCTACCTGACTTTGGGCGAGGTCCCCGTCCTCTTGCCGCCGCCGCTGGCCCGGCTGATCGGCGAGTTGTCCTCCCGCATCCTCCCGGCCGAGGATCACGCTCCATCTGCCGCGTCGCCGTGGCTCTTTCCGAACCCACTCAACGCCGCACAGCACCGATCCGCCCACTCGTTTGCCGCCCAGCTCAACGCGCACGGCATTCGTATCAAGGCTGGCCGTGTCACGGCGCTGATGAACGCGGCCTTGGATGCGTCCGTCGACGAGCTGGCGTCGAAACTGGGCATCCATCGCATCACGGCCGCGCACTGGAAGCGCCTCGCCAACCGGGGGCGGACCGCCCCTGCCGCCGTCCCCTCGCATCGCTCACGCGCTCGCGTTGCCGCGCCTTACGTGCCTCCACTCAGCGTTCCGCCCGCCGACCCTGGCGTTGCGCTCAGGATCGAAGCGGCTCTGCGCGAGGCGTGAGTGCGACGCCGTGACGTTGGCGATGTTCGGAGAGCCTCGACGACGAACGGGGGCCGAGGCAGAACGTGGAGCTCAGACGCCGGCTCGGTGCCCCATGCTGAGTGGCGCCCAGCTACTCCCGTTCTGTTGCTGGGGTTCGGAGGTAGGCGGTCCACGTCCGGGCGGCCAGACGGCGCCACTGCTCGGCGGTGATGAGGTGCATCCCGAGCTTGGCGGACAGCTCGGCGGGCGGCAGGTCCATCGCCGCGTTCATCAGGGCGGAGGCTCGGGCGGGCTTGATGGTGATGCCGTAGGCGTTGAGCAGCGCGGTGACGGATGCGGCGCTCTGGTGTCGCATGCGGTTGCGGGCGTTGGGAAACAGCCAGCGGGAGGTGACGCGCTCGCCGGTGACCGGGTCCTTGTTCTCGGCGGCGGCCAGCTCGGCGATCAGGCGTGCCAGAGCGGGCGGGAGCATGACGGGTGTCTCGCCCAGGACGAGGTAGCTGCCACCCTCGCGGTGCTGGAGGCAGTCCCGGTGCAGGGCCACGATCCGAGTGGCCTGTTGTCCGTACAGGAGCACCAGCGCGCCGGCGACCCGGGTTTCGAGCGCGAGGGCCTCGTCTCGCAGGCACTGCTGGAGCATTTCCCAGTGGGAGCGGGCGGCCATGCCGACCGGGTCGGGCTTGTCGCGGTGGGGGACGAGCAGGGGCTGCGCGCGTCCGTCCTCGGCGGCCCAGACGAGGAAGTCGCGTACGTTGTGGCGCGTGCTCGCCCCTTCGGCGAGCCACTGGTCCACATCGTCCTGAGAGAGCCGGCTCAGGGTGAGGCTGCGCCCGCCTGCCCAGGTCAGCAGATCTACCGCCGAGATCATGCGGGCGGTGGCCCAGTCGGCGACGTACTCCGTGCTCGGCCGTTCGCGGCTGCGGAGACGGGGCAGGACGGACCCGTAGCCGTAGGCGTGCAGAAGGACGGCGAGGCGGGGGTGTGCGCCGATGATCTGGGCGAAGCGGCGCTCGACGCTGGCGGTGTGCTCGTCGCGAGGTGGAAGGACTCCTGCGTCGACCAGGACGTCGCGGAGGTAGCCGGCGGCGTATCCCCGGCCCGGTTCCCGGCAGGCGACGTCCAGCGCTTCATGGGTGATGCGTTGTCCGCCGGCGACGAGCTCGGACAGCAGCCGCGCGGACGCGGAGTGCTTCAGCCAGGAACGGGCAGCCCGCGGCTGCTCGCCGCTCTGGAGCCGGTCGCGAAGGAGCGACAGCTGGGCCTGGGGCGTGGCGGGGAGCGCGTCGAAGTAGTCCGTCGCCTGGTCGTCGAACGCACACTGCTCGCAGAGGCCGCCGACCACCGAGTCCGCCGGGTTCGCACAGCGGGAGCACGCGTAGTCGGTCTCCACTCCGCAGCACGGACCGCAGGCGGGCTCGCCGTCGACCCTTCCGATCAGGGCGCGTGGGCGGTCGCACACCGAGCAGGGAGCCGGGTTGATGCGGACCTGCATGTAGCAGTTCGCGCACACCGGGCCGACCGGCCAGCGGGCCTGGATCTTGGAGGAGGTCCCGCACAACGCGCAGGTGGCGGTCGGCCGGGGGCGGCACGTGTCGCACAGCGACCGGCCGTCGGCTCGTGACTCTCTGCACAGCCGGAACTGGCCGCACGACGCGCACGCCGTCTTCGTCTTCGTCTGGTTCCGGCCGCGCGCGTAGCAGGCGGAGCAAAGGCCCTGGGCTGGCAGGGCCTTCGTCCTCGAGCACTCCCGGCAGACCCCTACCGCGGCGGCGTACGCCAGGGCGCCCGCACAGCCGCCGCACACGCGCCCGCCCTCCACCACCTTGACCAGCGCCCGAATCCGGCCGCAGCGGTGGCACGCCGGCACTCGGACGCGATCGAACCCGGCGGCGGCCAGGGTGTGAATCAACCGCTGTACGGGCGGCGGCGCCAACGAGCTTCCGCTGACCAGCGCGTCTCGGTACTCGCCCAGGTGATCGTGGATCCCTCGGCACGTTCTCCCGCTCATGGCCGAGACGATCTCTTCGGCCTGAGCGCACCCCAGCTCCGGCAGCGCCGCCGTGATCTGCTCGACCACGGCAGCGAACAGCGGAGAAGGCGCGGTGCCCGCGCCCTTGCTGCCGCGGCGACCCTGAGCAACTGCCATGACGTCGATCAACCCCCGCCCTCGTACGGCTACCAGCCGTCAGCCCTGGTGCTCGTACGCGTCATCGTCATCCCAGCCGACTTCGCGGTCCTCATCACGCACCAGGTCCTCCCCCTGCTTCCGCTCCTCGCTCATGGGGGCCATCATGCCGCTGACCACTGACAACCGTCAGAAGGCTGCCGGCCTCGGCGGAGCGGGGGCTGCTGACGGCGAGCGTCAGAACTGGTCGACGAGGTCGATGTCCTCGACCAGCCACTGCCACTTCTGCTGGCCGACGTCCCATGCAGCACGGACGACCTGGATGTCGGCCTTCGCCTCCTGCCGTGCCTGGTTCAGCGTCCGCACGAACTCCAGGTGGAAGCCGGATGGCAGTGGATCGCGCTTGTCGAACCGTGCTGACCACTCCACGAGCGAGACCGGTGTCTCCTGGCCCGCCCACCGAGCGACGACCCGCTCCTTGTCCCACCGGACCCTGCTGATGGCGTCGGCGCGGATCAACTCCCGCTCGTCCTCATCCGTCGGGTTCGTCAGCACCCAGATGTCGGCCACGGTCCCCTCCTCATCGTGCTCGTCTTCTTCTCGTCCATGATGGCCACCCGCACTGACACCGATGGCGTTGCGGTCCGCTGTGCAGCACGCGTGCGACAGGTCATTCCTCTTGCGCCGCCCCGGGGTGTCCAGCGGGTGCGGCAGGCAGGAAGAATCGGCCGTCATCTCCGTAGAGGGCCGCCAGCAGTACCGCCGCGGCGGCGGTGTCGCTGGGCTTGGCCCGGTCCGCATCGTGCGGGGCCAGGATCCATTCGTGCAGCTCGGCGGTCGCCCTCCCCCACGGGCCGTTCTCTCGGTCGTGGAACGCCACGGTCCGCAGCCCGGCGACCACCTGCGTGTGCCCGACCGCGACGAGACTGTCCCGCAACGGGGCATGGAGCTGGACCGACCACTCCTCCGGCTTCCACGGCTTACCCGCGGAGGGGTTCTTCCGGCCCTCCTCCTTCCACTGCTCCAGAAGGGCGTAGGTGACGAACTCGTTGCCGTCGTCGAGGAACGGCAGCAGCGGAAGAGCCTGCTCGACCAGCAAGCAGGTGTCCTGCTCATCAATGAACATCCGTACGCTCCTTCACCGGGCGCCGGGCGCGCCCGGCCGGTGGTCGATGGTCGGGAGGCCGACGTTCTGCTGGCGCATGCAGGTCCCTTGCTGTCGCGGGCACGGAAAGGATCAGTGTCACCTGCCCCGGTGCCGCTCACCGCAGGTTCGGCGAAGTTGGCTGATGCACTCCGCCATGGCTGGCCGGAGACGCTGCTGCGCCGATGCCCACCGCCCAGCCGTACGGGACCCGCGAGGCCGGGCCGGCACTGCCCTTCCGGCCGCGGTCATGACGGGTGTCAGTGCCGCATGGTGGACTGGGGCGCTCGCATCGGCATCATCAACTGCCCCGGGGAGACCGCATGGTTGGAGAGCTCGCATCGCACGGTGAGGGGGAGTCCTCCGAGGACGTGCCTTCCGTCTTATGGGACTCACTCGAAGGCGTCTGGGAGGATCTGGGGCTGCCCGAACGGCCGCTGTGGAACGTGGCCGGGGCCGGGCCGCGACCAGCTGCTGAGAAGGTGCGACTCGCTGCGCTGCCGATCGGAGTGCTTGCCGCGGTCGGCGGGTTCGTCTGGCTCGTGGTGTGGCTCGGGGCTTGGATGAACGACCACTGGGGCGTCTACGCCGTCGTGCCGCAGGCCGTGCTGATGCTCGTGGCCGTATGCGGGGCGGCCGTGGAGCGACGCCGCAGATGGGAGGAGCGCCGCTCACGCGGCCTGCGGATGACGCCGTCGCAGCTGGACACCGTGAGCCATCAGGAGTTCGAGTCCGTCGTCCGCGATCTGATGCGGCGAGACGGGTTCACTGCCGAGCGCGTCGGCCGCGGCGGCGACGACGCGTGCGACGTACGCGCGGTGGACTCCGATGGGCGGATCTGGGCGGTGCAGTGCAAGCATCGGCGCGACGGCTGGGCGGGGAAGGCCACCGGCGTCGAGGTGCTGCAGCAGGTCAACGGAACCGCTGGGCCGGTCCACGGCGCCCGGTTCGCGGTGATCGTGACCAACGGCCGGTTCAGCAAGCCCGCCGCGCCCTGGGCCGCGCGGCACGGGATCCGGTTGGTGGACCGGCACGCACTCCAGCAGTGGGCTGACGAGCGGCGGCCGCTGTGGGAGGTGCTGGGCGATGTCCGGCGGCCCCGGCGTCTGCCCGGCCGGGCGCGATGAACAGCAAACGATGACCACCGGTGGAGACGGTCACGGCGGGCGGCCCGCTGTCCGTCCCGGGCCGTACGCTGCCGGGCATGGGAATCATGGAACGTAAAGACGAGCAGCCGCAGTTCGGGTACGGGCGGGGTGAGCGGCCGTTGCCGAGGCTGGTGGACCGGGACGCCGAAGTGATCCGCGAAGTGCTCCGTAAGGCCGGGTGCCTGGAGTTCAGCGACTCCGAGGACGGATTCGTCGTCGAGAGCGGCGACGAGGGGGCGCCGTTCCTGGTGGCGTGCACAGTCGACGAGTGGGCGGAAGCGGAGCAGGAGCTGCAGCGGTACCGGGCGGCGCTGGCCGGTGCGAGCATGCGTGTCGAGCCGGACCCCGAAGACCGCAAGACCCTGTTGGTGTGGATGCCGCACACGGCGTAGCGGACTCGTTAACACCCGAGGTCATCAGGTGGGGACGGCGCAGCGGACGGGCAGGGGCTCCGCGGTGGTGACGACAACCTCGCCCAGGACACGATGCACAGGGCCGACGGAGGGGCCGGGCGGTGCCACCGCCCGGCCCCTCCACGCGCATCCGGGTAAGCATCCGTCGGCTTCCGGACATGATCACGCGTCCGTCAGCCCCTCTACGCCCAGACTGCCGTAACGCCAGCACCCCGCATCTATCGTGGTTCAGAAGGTGAAGGGGGCGGCGCAGTGCGCGATTCCAGGCTGGTGCAGACGGCGGTCATCGGCGACGAGCACTCCGATGTTCCCGTCGTCCTGCCGCCTGAACCGATCGAACTGGATGCCTTCCGCCACACCCATGAAGGCGACACGTTCTGGTGCGGCGTGCTGCTGGGCGGCTGTGGCGCCCAGCTCGCCACGAAGCTCTACGTCGATCGGCAGTGCCATTTCCAGCACTTCCCTCAGCCGAACGGCATGCCGAACACCTGCCGTCGCCCGGCCGTGGGCGAATCCAGCGCGGACCATCTGTATGTGAAGGCGGCGATGTCCCGGTCGCTGCTGGATCACGGCCGCGGCGCTCGCTTCGCCTTCCCGCCACCGATCGGTTCCCTGGTCGATGTGGACCTGGAGGACGGCACCTCCTTGCGCATCCACATGGACGGCTCCGTGCGGCCTGACTGGGACGGCACCGAGCGGACCGTGCTTCTCGGGCCCGGCGTGGTGCCGGATCCGGGCAGGCTGGCGGGCTGCCCGTACGTCTACCGGGTGCGGTGCGACAGCGACGGCGCAAACCGACGGGTCTGGATCGGGACTCAGAGCCTGGCCCACCCCACCGACTGGATCCCGCTCAGCGAGTGCACCTGGAACGATGAGGGTCTGCTCACGCCGACGGCGGCCCGTCTCCTGCGCACCCGTCCCGCCGGCCCGAGCCGCGCCGTTGCCGAGTCCGTAAGGCCGGGCGCGCCTACCGGGGCCCTGCCGGAGAGCGTGGTGACGTTCGTCCGCGGCCTGGAGGCCGCGCAGCGGACCGGAACGGTCGAACACGTACGTCGGCTCTGTGCAGGCGGCGACTCCTTGCTGCAGCGCCTGACCCCGCCGGTTCGAGCCGAGGCGGAGAAGGCCCTGGCGGAGGCACGCGCGTGGCTGGCCACGCATGAGGAGTACCAGCGCCGCCTGTTCGCCGAACTCGAGGCGGCTGTCAGCGAGCGTCGCGCCTGGGACGTGCGCTCCCGCCTGCAGCAGGCCGCCGCCCTGACCCGGCGCGGCGCCAGCGTCTCGGAGGAGCGTGTACTCGCTGCCGCACGCTCTTACCTGCGCGGGCAGGACCGTGTCGAAGAGCCTCGTGCCACAGCCGCGTACCGGCGGGAGGTGAGCTACAGGCCAGCGCCGCCGGCCCCGAAGAAGCCGAAGAAGCCGCGTCCGGCCGCTCAGAAGGCGAAGTCGCAGCGGCGCCAGGAGGCCGCCTCGGATGCGCGCAAGCTGCTCAAGTACCTGCGCCGGGAGGAGCGTTCCCTGTCCTCCGCCGAGATGAAGAGGCTGGTGGGCAACCTCGCGCGTGCGGCGCAAACCGCAGGTGATGTGCTTGAGCCCAAGGACCGTCTGGCGGTCGTGTCGTGGGAACGCAAGAGCGAGCGGCGACAACGGGCAGCGAGTGACCGTGCTCCATCGCGCAAGGACAGGAGCCGGGAGCGCCCCGAGCACACGCAGCTCGACCCGCTGGCGCACGCGGTCCGGGCGATCCTCCAGAAGGCCGCGTCTGCGGGAACCACCCTCACGTGGGGTCAGGTTCGGCAGCAGTTGCCATCAGGACTGCCGGCCCTGGAGCGCAGCGAGCAGACGCCGCTGCTGATACGCGTCGACCGCAGCCGCGACAGCAGCGCCCCGCTGCTTTCCGCGCTGGTCACCGATGCCGATCACGACATGCACCCGGCCTACCCCCGCATCGCAGATGCCCTGGGGCGGCCCCCGGCGAGCGGGCACCTGGCTGCTCTGGCCCAGTGGGCAGTGGAGGTGTCCCGGTTCCAGCGCAAGCCTGCAAAGTAGGGAGCCTGCGAGCGACGCCTCGTTCGAGAGCCGGCAACGCGGCCGTCCCGGGCAGGGTTCGGCCCCGCCCTGGTTCCGGCCTCCGGCCTCCGCGATCGACGTGATGAATGCTGAGCACAAGCCGCTACCAACGCTAAGCATTTCGTTTAATCTTGCGGAATGGCCCTTCCCTGGACGCGCACCAACCACCGCCTCGCTGACGCCTACTCCGGTGCCGACATCGCCCGGCTGACCGGACTCACCCGCGGGCGGGTATCCCAACTACGCAGCGCTGACGAGTCCGACGCCCTTCCTGAGCCGGATGCTCCGGGCAGCACCCCGACACGGCCGCTGTGGCGTGGTGACACCGTGGCCCGCTGGTGTGCGCGTACCGGCCGGCGCCTCCCGCCATGTACCGCGTCCTGGCTGATGCCGGGGCCGGATGGCCCGCATCTGCGACGTGAGAGTCAGCGGACGCTGCGGCTGCAGCAGGATGACCTCCCCGACAACCCCGATCTGCGGCGCCCGCCGATCGACGTCCACGTGGCCCGCTACACCGCCGCCGGCGACAGCGGCCCGTCCGTGTGGCTGGTGACCGTGCTCGCCCCGGGCGAGATGCGCCGCCTGCTCGGCTGGCCGCACGGGTGGCCTCACGGAAGCCCGCTGGACCATCTGGTCCGCGAGATCCTCGCCGATTTCGAGCCCGACCATCGCGCGGACACCGACCTGCTGGGCACGCTGGTCCTGCTCCCGACCATCGCCGAACCCGAGTACGGCTCCATGTCCGGGGACGTGCGCATGCTCCAGCTGCACAAGGACGACGTCGGCGACCGCGACGCAGACCGCCTCCACGGCCGCCTCCGCCAACTTCGTCCTTCCGCCGACGAACTGCGGGACTTGGCGCAGGCCCTGGGACACCGGCTGCCGTGGTGGCCGCCCGGCTGCGCCACCCCGGCGCTCGTATCCAGCTGGGCACCGGACGCCCTGCGGCCACCGGAGCACGTCCCCCCGCCGTTGGCCGGGGCTCAGGCGTTCCTCCGCCGCTGCGAGAGCGCCGCAGCCGAACTGCATGGCTCCTTGCGCGACTCCGTGCTCGAGCTGGGAAGGCACCGGTGGAACAGGGCCACTTCGGGCTGGCGCGGAGATGTCTTCCCCGACCACGGAGCGCTGCCCAAGGACTGCGACCCCGAAATATGGCAGGTCGCCGTCGAGTTCAACCTGCCGCCCGTCTCGGCGACGAGCGGTGACTTCGACGAGGGTCTCGAGTGGGTCATGGACCACGCCCCGTCCCAGCGCCTGGCACGCGACGCAGAGCGCACCTTCGGAGACCCCGGCAGCTCCGGGACCGTGCTCATCAACACGAACTCGCTGCCTTCCCAGCTGCGCTCCCTGTTCACCAACCACGTCACGTCCGCCGTCGCCTCCGGCAGCTACCGTGCACAACGCGTCCTCGATGCTCTCGACGCCCACCCCGGCGCGGCTGCTGGAGCCTTGCTGGGGACCTGGCCGGCGATCACCGGCCCGGCCTGGTGCGCCACCTCCCCCGGCACCGGGCTCGTTGCCCTCCACGTACCGAGGGTCATGCCCGCACACGCTTCCTCAGCCGGGGCACCGCTGGAAGTCGTGCTGCTGCGCACCGAACCTGTCGGCAGCTACGGGCAGCCGGCTCCTGCCATCGGGTTCGTCATCACCGAGCAGGACCAGGTTCTCCTCCTGCCGGCCCAAGGGCGGCCCGTGGATCTCGCGGCCGCGATCGAGCACGCCGTGTGGCACCCCGACGTGCCAACGCCGCTCCACGGTCTGGCGCCGAGCTCCAACGAATCCCTCGTCACCGCGGTGGACGCGCTGGTAGAGACGGGCCCACGGGTCACGCCGTGGGAGCAGCTGACGGCGCTGGTGGCGCCGCCGCCGCGCAACGGGAGCTACTTCTCCTGTTGCGGCGTCGCCGCCGGCCCGGCCGAAGGGAAGATCGAGAGCAGGGCCTGAGCCCTCATGCTCGGGCGGTGATGCGCTCGCCGAGTTCGGCGGCGGCCGGGCTGTCGGGGATGCCGGGTAGACGGGCGGCGATGTTGGTCAGGCCATCGTTGATGCGGACGGACTGTACGCCGTCGGCGCAGTCGAGGAACTCGCCCCAGGTCGCCAGGGCCTGGGCGATGTTGCCGCGCTTGAGCTGGACGTGGCCGAGGTCAGCGAGCACGATCGCCCGGGTGCGTCTGCGGTCGAGGCCGTGGATGTCGAGGGCCAGATGCAGGTGCTCCTCGGCGGCGGCGAGGCTGCCCATCTGCGCGTGGATCATGCCGGCCTCGTGCGCCCACCGGCCGTGGCTGTAGTGGCTGGCCCACGACTGGCCGGGCCGGGTGGGGGCGTGCTCGATGGCGGTCTGGGCGAAGGTCAGCAGCTTCGCGGCGGTGGCGCGGTCGCCGTCGGCGGCTGCCGCGCGGGCGAACGTGTTGCGGTAGTACGCCAGTGCCTTGGGGTTGCTCAGCTTCCGGCCGCGCTGTTCGCACGCCTCGGCGAGCCGTACGGCCGTGGGGATGTGGCCGAGGTCGATGGCCTGGTCCGCCAGTCCGCGCAGGGCGGTGGCAGCGAGTTCGTTCTCACCGGCCTCGGCGGCGAGCCGGTAGCTGTAGAGGTTGTACTGCTGGCTCAGACCCTGGTTGCCCTCGTCTCGGGCCATCCAGCCGATCAGGTGCACGAGCTCGCTGGTGGCGGCGAACAGCTCACGGCCGACCTTGTCGGCGTAGCGGCCGTCCAGCCAGCGCTTGACGTCGATGGTGAGGTAACGGACGGCCAGGTGGCGGGCGTGCCCGCCGCCGAGCTCGGAGGCGACGTCGCCCAGGGTGGTGGTCATGGTGCGGACGGCCGTCACCTCGCCCATGCCCACCGCGACGGGGCCGGGCCGGTTCGCGCGGCGGGTGACCGCCTCGGCGTCGGGCAGGTCGAGCGCGGCAAGGCCGACGGCAGCTGACGCTGTGAGGAACTGCCGTCGGTCCAACACGTCGCTGCCTCCCAAACCCATGACTGAGGCCACGGTATCGGCGAACGGAGCCTCATTCCCCCCGGATAGATCAAGCTGGAGGACCTGTTCGATGAACGGGAGCCATTCCGTGGGGACCCGTCGTCCGGTCTCCCAGCGGTAGACCTGCTGCCGGTCGAGGAACCCGGCCTTCCCCCAGCGCGCCACCGACAGCTCGTCTGCGAGCTTCGCCTGGCTGCATCTGGGCTGTCTGGCTTGGCGTGCCGCGCGGATGCGCTCCCCGAGAGTCATGTCCGGCCGATCGTCGGTCCTGGTTCACAACGGGCCTACAGCTGGCAGACATTCTGGCAGCTGTCCACGCTGCGCGTCTGCCTGTTGACTCATCGTCATGGGGGCTCAAGGCCACCGGCGGGGACCAACCGGGCCTCTCCAGTGCCCCGCAACTCCTTCTTCTCCCGCGGTCCGGCGGGAGGAGCGTCACATCAGGCACCACCTCGACTCGAGGAGACACTGCTGTGGTTGAAACCAGGTACGTGGAGATTCCGCCGCCCGCCGGTCCGCTGGATCTGAGCCGTCCTCACTTCGTGGGGATCTGCGGGGCGGGCATGTCCGCGCTGGCCCACCTGCTCGCCGGCCGCGGCGCGCAGGTCTCCGGCTCGGATCTGCGCATGGGCGAGGCTGCGGCCGCGCTGGAGGAGGCGGGCTGCCGGGTGCGGTCCGGGCACGACGCCGCGAACACCGTGGGGGCGTCGGTGGTCGTGTGGTCCAGCGTCATCGACGCCGCCAACCCGGAGATCATCGCGGCGCGGGCGGCGGGTGTGCCGGTGGCGCACCGCTCCCACGTCCTGGCGCAGCTCGTGGCCGAGGCGGACCGGTCGGTGGTCGTGGCCGGGACGCACGGGAAGTCGACGGCCACGATGATGCTGGCCGCCGCCGTGGGTCACCTGCACCCGTCGTGGGTGGCCGGTGCCGCACCCGCCGTCTCCGTCAACGGGCGCACCGGCTCGGGCCTGCTGATCGCCGAGGGCGATGAGTCCGACCGCAGCGTGGCGCTGTACCGGCCGGACGTCGCGGTCGTGCTGAACGCCGACGACGACCACCCCGAGACCTTCTCCGGCACCGGTGACGTGGTGGGGACGCTGACGGACTTCGCGGCCAGGGCCAAGACGCTGGTGGTGAGCGCCGACGACGCCGGGGCCCGTGAGGTGGCCAGCCGGGTCCGCGGCCACGGCGACACCCGGGTGGTGACCTTCGGCGCGAGCGCCGGCGCCGACGTGCGGCTGCTGTCGGCGGCGCCCTCGCAGGCCGGCAGCACGGTCACCGTCCTCGGCTTGGACGGCGAGCGGATGTCGTGGACGGTGCGTACGCCCGGCCGTCCGGCGGTGCTCGCGTCGCTCGCCGCGTATGCGGCGGGTCGGGTCCTGGGTGAGCGGCCCGAGGTGCTGGCGGCTGGGCTGTCCGGGTTCGCGGGTGTGCGGCGCCGGATGGAGCTGGTCGGCGAGCGGCGGGGCGTGCGGGTGGTGGACTCCTTCGCCCACCACCCCACCGCGATCGCCGCGGACATCACCACCGCGCGGGAGCTGGGCGGCGGGCGGGTGATCGTCGCGTTCGAGCCGTGCGGGTCGACGCGGGTGCGGGTCCTCGGGGCGCGGATGGGCGCGGCGCTCGGGGCCGCGGACGAGGTGGTGCTCCTGCCCGTCCGCGACGCGGTGCCCTCGTCGGCCGGACCGGCGGTCCCGGACGAGATCGAGGAAGCGGCCGTCGGGGCCGGCGCGCACGTGTGCCGGGTCGACGGCCTGGCCTCGGCCGCGGATGCGGTCGCCGCGCTCGCTGCGCCGGGTGACGTGGTCCTGACGATGGGCGTGGGCGAGGTGGCCGATCTGGGGGCGCTGCTGCTGGTGCCCGCGGACCGGCCCCTGACCGTCGTCTAGCGGTCGCCGGCCATGGTGTCGGGCTGGGCCAGGCGCACCGCCGTGTGCTCCAGCTCGACGCTGTGGGAGCCCTTGACCAGGACGATGTCCCCCGGCTGGATCAGGTCACGGGCCAGGGTCAGGGCGTGGTCCCGGTCGTCGGCGCCGACGACCTTCAGCTGCGGGTTGTCCTGCTGGGCAGCCTCGGCCATGGCCCGCGCGTCGTCGCCACCGACCGCGATCAGCACGTCGATGCCGGCGGTGGCGACGAGACGGCCGACCTGCCGGTGCTCCTCGGCGCCGTCGGCACCGAGCTCCTTCATCTCGCCCAGGACGGCGATGGTCCGGCGGCCGTCCTTCATGGCCGCAAGAGCCGTGAAGGCTGCCTTCATCGAATCGGGGTTGGCGTTGAACGCGTCGTTGATGATCCGGATCCCGTCGGGCCGGTCGGTGACCTCCATGCGCCCCGACGCGACGAGGACCGCGCGGGACAGCGCGGCGGCCGTCTTCTCCACGTCGACGCCCAGCCCGATCGCGACGGCGGCCGCGGCCAGCGCGTTCGACACGTGGTGCTCGCCGTGAAGGGACAGAGCGACCTTCACCTTGGTGCCGGAGGCGGCGAGGGTGAAGGAGGCCCGGCCGGAGGTGTCGACGGCGACATCCAGGGCCCGTACGTCGGCGTCGTTGTCGACACCGAAGGTCAGCACCCGGGCAGAGGTACGCGGCGCCATGGCGGCGACCAGCGGATCGTCGGCGTTGAGGATCGCCAGGCCGTCCGCGGGGAGCGCCTCGACGAGCTCGCCTTTGGCCTGGGCGATCTGCTCGCGTCCGCCGAACTCGCCGACGTGGGCGGTTCCCACGTTGAGGACCAGGCCGACCGACGGCGGGGCGATGCGGGTCAGGTGGGTGATGTGGCCGATGCCGCGGGCGCCCATCTCGAGCACGATGTAGCGCACGCTCTGGTCCAGGTGGGTCACGGCCAGCGGCATGCCGATCTCGCCGTTGAACGACTTGACCGTGGCGATCGTCGGGCCGAGCTCGGGAAGGACCTGCGCGATCAGGTCCTTGGTGCTGGTCTTGCCGGCCGAGCCGGTCAGCCCGATCACCGTCGCCTCGGGCACGGCGGCCAGCACGGTGCGGGCCAGGGCGGCGAGGGCGTCCAGCACGTCCTCGACGACCACGGCCGGGACGCCGACGGGCCGGGCGGCGAGGACCGCCACCGCCCCGGCTTTCACCGCGTTCGCCGCGAAGACGTGACCGTCGGTGTGCTCACCGGGAAGCGCAGCGAAGAGACCACCGGGCTCGACCGTGCGGGAGTCGACGACGGCGGGCGCGGTCATCAGCACGGACGGGTCCGGCACGTCGCACAGGCGTCCGCCGACGGCGGCCGCGAGGGCTTCGAGCGAAAGGGGGATCACGAAACGCACTCCGAATCAGCAGGGCTTGCCCGGCACGGCCACGTGCCCACCGGTTCAGTCCGTCCGACCGTAGCGCCTTCGCGTACCGGGGCAGCTGAGACCGGCCACAGCACCGACGAACAGGGGTACAACCTGATGACGATGCAGTCTCTTCAGCCCGGCCGGATCGCCGTCGTCTCCGGCGGCAGGTCCACCGAGCGTGAGCGGTCCTTGATGTCCGGCCGCGCCGCCCTGGAGTCCCTGGACCGGCAGGGCCACAGCACGGTGTTCCTCGACGCCGCCGACAAGGACTTCGCCGACCAGCTTCGTGGCGCGGATGTGGCGTTCCTGGCCATCGCCGGGCAGTACGCCGAGGACGGCAAGCTCCAGGGGTTACTGGAGTGCCTGAACATCCCCTACACCGGCTCCGGTGTGGCGGCCTCCGCCGTCGGCATGCACAAGATGCTCGCCAAGACCCTCGCGGCCGCTGCCGGGGTGGCGGTTCTGCCCGGCGTCATCCTCCCGGCCCGCGACGGCGAGGTGAGCACGCAGACCATCACCGGCACGATCTCGTTCCCGCTGATCCTCAAGCCGCTGTCCGAAGGCGGCTCGATCGGGATGACGGTCTGCCGCGACACCGACCAGCTCGCCGCCGCCCTGCCCAGGACCGACCCGGCCGAGGGCTGGTTCGCCGAGCCGTTCACCACCGGAATCCCGGTGAGCTGCGGAGTCCTGGAGATCGACGGCTTGCCCGTGGCCCTGCCGCAGCTGGCGACGATCCCCACCGACGCCGAGTTCTACGACTACGCCACCAAGCGGGACAAGTCCAAGTACCGCTACGAGTGCCCAGCCGACTTCCCCGGCCCCGTCCTCGAAGCGATCACTACCGCTTCGCTCACCGCGCACGACGCCCTGGGCTGCTCCGGATACTCCCGCTCCGACTTCATCGTCTCCCCGGACGGGCGCCCGGTCTGGCTGGAGATCAACACCCTGCCCGGTCTCTCCCACACCGGGAACCTCGCCACCATGGCGGCCGCGGCGGACATCGGCTACGACCGGCTCATCCACCTGATCCTCGCCACCGCACCGACCAGCGGGGGGTACCGGCCGTGACCGAGCTGAGCGCCCGCGACGTCCAGGACGCCGCTGCCAACCTCGAGCCGGTCGCCGCCCGCACCCCGGCCCTGACCGCGCTCTCCCTCGACCAGGCCGCGGGGTGGCCGGTTGTGTGCAAGGCCGAGAGCCTCCAGCGCACCGGATCCTTCAAGTTCCGCGGCGCCTACCACCACGCCTCCTCCCTTCCCGCCACGGAACGCGCCCGTGGCCTGGTCGGCGCCTCCTCCGGGAACCACGCCCAGGCCCTCGCGCTCGCCGGCAGACTCCTTGAAGTACCGGCCACCGTCGTCATTCCCGCCGATGCCCCGACCCCGAAGGTCGAAGGCATCCGCGCGCTGGGCGGCAGGGTCGTCACCTACCACCGGGACTCTGAGAACCGGGACGACCTCGTGGCCGAGATCTCCGCGCGTGACGGCCTGGCCATCGTCCCCTCGGCGAACTCCCGGCACATCATGGCCGGCGCCGGGACCGCCGCCCTGGAACTGCTCACCGACCACCCCGAGATCGAGACCCTCGTCGTGCCCGTCGGCGGCGGCGGACTCGCCGCCGGGACCGCCACGATCGCCAAGCACCTGAACCCCGGCATCAAGGTCATCGGCGTGGAACCGGAGGAAGGCGCCGACACGCTGCTGTCGATGCGCTGCGGCCAGCGCATCGCCCTGCCCGAGATTCCCGCCACCATCGCCGACGGCCTCGGGCACACCAGCCCCTCCCCGCTGACGTGGGCTGTGAACTCCCGGCTCCTCGACGCCGTCGTGACCGTGACCGACCGGGACATCACCACCGCCATGGCCTTCGCGTTTCGGCACCTGAAGGTCGTAGCCGAACCGAGTGGCGCCTGCGCCCTGGCCGCCGTCCTCGCCGGCCACGTCCCCCACGAGTCGGGAATGATCGGGGTGGTGATCTCTGGCGGCGGCGTGGACCTGCTCACCTTCCACCGGCTGATCAGCCAGGCCACCCATCGGAAGGAACCCCTACGTGTTTGACCACCCGTTCGACACCGTCACGCAGTACGCCAGCCCGGATCTGATCGCCGCCTTCGCCTACGAGGGCCGCGCTCACGACGACGATCCCCGCTGGGCCGAGTCGGGCGCCCCCGACCTGGAGACCTACGGCCGGTGGTCGGGCCACATGTGCGGCATCGCCTGTCTGCGCATGGCGCTCCTCGCCCGGACCGGCAACGCGCCCACTATGTTCGAGCTCCTCGACGGCGCCCGGAAGTACGGGGCGTACACCGAGGACGCGGACACCGGCGCGATCCGCGGCCTCATCTACGCCCCGTTCGTCCAGTACGTGCTCGATGTGCACCCCTTGGACGCCGAGGTGCACCGGACCCTGACCGTGCCCGGCCTTCTCTCCCTGCTCGACGGCGGGCGGCTGGTCATGGCTTCCGTGCACAAGGAGATTCGCCGCCCCGAGAACCCCGCCCCTGGCAAGGGCGGCCACCTCGTGCTCCTCACCGGTCGCCAGGGCGACACGGTGCACTTCCGTAACCCGTCCGGCCACACCGATCAGGCCCGTACTGCGAGCCTGCCAGTCGCCACGTTCGCCGAGTTCTTCGGCGGCCGCGGGGTGTCCCTGAGCTGAAGGCGATGCCGCGCGCTCGCCCCGGCGGCTTTCCGACGCGAACGGGGAGCCGCCCAGGCGGCCGTCGCCGGGGTCGAGCATCGCGCCCGCTGGAGGAAGGCAGTCCTCGCCTCCCGGGGGTCATGGCGGACCGGTGAAGCGGTCACACCTGGCAGGGCAGAGATCTGGCCGGATGCCGCGTTCGGGCGCGGGTGTCCGCACCGCTGGCTAGCGTTGTCGTCGCCTGTATGTCGGACAACGAGAGGACTCCTGGTGCCCGGTTTGCCCATCCCAACACGGTTGTCGCCCATCCGCGACGATCACGCTTGGCACTTCCCGGACATCAACGGCAACCGCGTACACGTGCGGCTACGGGTATGGCCGACGAACGAGGGTGGCCATCTGGTCATCGCGACTGACCTGGGGCTGGGTACCGGGCTGATCAACGCTGCGGAAAGCCTGGTGCGGGCCTGCCGGCGGGAGTTCGGTGAGCCGGTGACGGTGGTGCGTCACTACCCGCCGTACGGGCTGCCGGCACCTGATCACGACTCCTTCGAGGTGCTGCCGCTGGACGAGAAGGGCACCGCACGGCCGAAGGAGTGCACCGAGGAGATCTTGAAGCTGCTCGGTGCCAGCGTGGTCGGCTTCCCGGGTGATGCCCCGCCGGGCCCGGCCGACGCCGTCGCCCCTTTGGTGCCGCCCCAGAGTGTCCAGCTGGCCCGGCTGGTGGCCGCCTCGCTGCGGCTGACACAGACCCGGACGACCGAGCGGCGCCCCGATGGGTGGCCCACGAAGTCGGGGCCGGTGGCGGAGCGGGACCTCGATCCGATGAGCCAACTGCGAATGACCGGCCCTGTGCTGACTCACCTCTCTCACTTCATCGGCGAGATCGTCGTCGACCGGGATGGTTCGGCGGCCGGTGCGAAGCGCGAGAAAAGGCTGGCCAAGGTCGTCGAGGCGATTCAGGGGCAGGTGTGGACGCTGGCACAGCTGTGCGATGAGCTGGTGAGTGAGGAACGCGACCAGGGCTGATCGTGGTTCCAGTTGCCGGCGCTACACCGGTAGCTACTGCTCCTGATCGCCCGGATCGGCTCGGACAGTGCTCATGATCCGCCGATACTGCTCAGAGCATGTCTAGGGACCGCATCCTCGTGAGCACTTGGCGAACTGGTGCAAACGGGGGATGACGCCGAAATGGCCGGTCCCGAAGCTGTTGGCGCAGGCCATCGGCGAACGGCTCGGCCGTCCCGTCAACCTCGGCGAGATCGGTATGGGCGAGGCGGAGACAATCGATGCCTCGGTGGGGTTGGATTTCGCGCGAGACCCGCCGACGCCGTCCGCGTCGCCACTTCGTTCTGGAGCTCCGTGAACCGCCGCGACTTCCTCAACCGCACCGGATCCGGCTTCGCCGCCTCCGCCTTCACCGTCCCCGTCACCCGATGGCTCGTCACCCCCGCCGACGAGACAGCCGACCACGAAGGCGGCGGGCAGGTCGGCCGGGCCGACCTCGACGAACTGCGCGAGGCCGCCGACGACGCCCGCCGGTTGGACTCGAAATACGGCGGTGGGAACTGGAAGGCCAACTCCGTCACCGCCTGCCTCGACCACCGAACCGGCCCCCTGCTGCAGGGGAGCTTCTCTGACGAGATCGGACGCGAACTCTTCAGCGTGACCGCAGAGTTGTCGCGCCTTGCCGGGTGGACGGCCTTCGACGTCGGTGAGCACGAGGTGGCTCAGCGGCACTTCATCCAGGCCCTCCGCCTCGCCCGCGCCGGCGGCGACGTGCAGCTGGGCTGCTATGTGCTGACCACGATGGCCATGCAGTCCCTGATGCGAGGCTTCGCGTCCGAGGCCGTGGACATGACCCAGGGCGCCTTCGAGCGGGCCAAGGGCCAGGGTGTCCCCCGGGTCCTGGCGTTCACCAAGCTGATCGAGGCCCGAGCCCATGCCCGCGAGAACGACCCCCGGGCGGCCTCCCGGGCCCTGAAAGCCTCCGAGGACCTGCTCGGACAGGCGAAGGACGACAGCGGCGACGAGCCCGCATGGATCGACTTCTATCACCACGCCCGCCTTTCCGCGGACGCCGCCGAGGTCTTCCGCGACCTGAAGAACCCCAAGGCCGCCCTCGGCTGGAACCAGCAGGCCACCGCCATGCCGACCGGGGTGTTCACCCGCTCCGTCGGCATGCGCCTCGCCATCGTCGGAACCGCCCACCTCCAGGCCCGCGACCTCGACCGAGGCCTCGAACTCGGCAACCGCAGCGTCGACATCCTCGCCCGCGTCCAGTCGAGCCGGGCCAAGGACTACGTCCGCGAGTTCAACGCGGCCCTGGCCCCCTGGCGGCGCGAGCCGGCCGTGCGCGAGTTCGTCCACCGGACCCGCAAGGAGCTCGGAGTCGCCGCCTGACCGACCGGCTCACCCCTCCGGGTGTGGCTCGCAGAACTCGTTCAGCAGCGCGCTCAGGCGCTTCGCCTCCTTGGCGAAAGACGGCAAGTGACAGCTACTGAACGCGACTGATGCCCATGATCACGCGGAAATGCTCGAACGGTGCTCATGATCACGCGGAAGTGCTCGCGAATCCGCGGAACCTACACTGCTCTCCCGCCGGCGCAGCTCCCGGTCGTCACGTCCTTGGAGCCAGGAGAAGACCCGCGCACCCCGCTCATCGTCGTCCAGGTACGTGGCGGCCTCGGTCATCTGGTGTTCGTGGTCGCGGTAGTGATAGGTCACCACGGGCAGGAGTTCGCCAGCGCTGCGGCCGGTGACCGACATGACGTAGACGTAGTCCTCGCCCTTCCAAAGTCCGCCGTGCCCGCCGCTGGCGCGCGCGATCTCTGTGCGGGTCAGGAGCATGGTGTGGCCGAGCGGGGGCTTCCTCTCGGGAGAGGGCCAGTACGTCCAGACGTCTCCTGCTTCGTGGCGGCCCACGGGCGTCGGGCAGACCCAGGTCTTCAGGGTCCCGTCGCTCAGCAGGTCAGCCGACCAGCCCGCCACCCAGCCCAGACCCGTCTCGACCGCATGGCGATACCGCACGCCCAGGGAGTCGGGCGGCAGGACATCGTCGTCGTCGACGAAGCAGGTGAAGGGGGCGGTGACCTGATTCATCGCGATGTTGCGGGCCGGCGCGGCGCCTGGCTTGGGCCGTGCGCACACGGTGACGCGGGGGTCCTGCGTTACCAGGTCGGGAATGGTGTCGGGGTCGGCGTCCGGCCCGTTCGGCGCGATGAGCCATTCGAAGTCGAGACCCTGCGCGTCGAGACTTCGGTAGAGGTCTAGGAAGTAGTTGCGGCGCTGGGGATCCAGGCGCGTCGGAGTGATGACGGCGACCTGGGCGTGGGGACGTCGGGACACGAAGGCCTTCCGAGGGTGGGTGGGGCGAGCGGGCGCTATGCGGCGCGGCGCGGCACGTGGGGCCGGGTGGCTCCGGGCCTTTGTGACCACGGTCCGATGACATGGCGGGCGGGCAGGTCAATCAGGTGGAGGCCGGGCGGCAGCGACGCATGGAACGCCTGGAGTTCGGCACGGTCGGGTGGCGCGGCGGGTGCTCGGGCGGCGGCGGCTTCGAGGAGCGTTGGCGCTTCGGCTTCTTCGCTCGGTGGGCCGGTCCAGCGCAGGACGAGCATTCCGTGACGGTCGTCGGGCTGCTGCTCGGGCAGTCCGGGGTGGACTGGCCGGTGCCACCGGTGGACTCGGTCGAGGACGACGATCGGGTAGATCGCTCCGATGCCGTAGGAGGCGGCCTGCACTCCGTGCTGGTTCAACTCGTCGCTCCTTCATTGGCGTTGGGTCTGCTTATTGGGGGTTGCACGCGGCTCGGCATCGCCGCGTCGGCGGGCCGCTGGGCCAGGTCGTGCGGTCAGCGGGAGGGGGCTTCGACGACGTTGGTGGGCTTGGTGGCGCCGACGGGCTTGCCGAAGTCGGAGTAGGTGATGTCACCCGCCGCGGCGTTGTCGGAGCTGTCCACGGACAGGAGGGGCCTGGGCGCGGGGGCATGTCGGCGGCTCCTGTGACTGTTCAGTGTCGGGTCAGCGCACGCAGGCGGTGGTGCGGACGGGTACGGCAATGTGGACCGTGAGGTTCTGCAGCACCTGGTCGAGTCGGGTCCGGCAGGCGTCGGGGGTGGGGCCGCAGACCACGGCGTGCACGACGCGGTCGTTGATCGTGCTGTGCGGGCCGGCGTTCACGAAGTCGCCTTGCTGATGCGTCCAGACCAGGCGTTCGAGCCAGTCGGCGCTGAGCGCGTCGGCGTGGGCCGTCTGGACGGGGCCGGTGGCGGGCGGGTAGTGGAACTCGACGGCAGCGCTCTGTCGTACGGAGGCGGTCAGCTCCGGGGTGTCTCCGGTGGCCAGTGCGGCCTGGGCCTGCGGGAGGGACACGCCGGTTGCGAGGTGGACGAGGCGGGGAATGAGGTCGCCGCCGAGGCGAGCGTTGATCTCGATGATGTGCGGGCCCTGGCGGGTGAGGCGCACCTCGACGTGCAGGACCCCGCTGGCGATCCCTACCGCCTTGATCGCTGCGGTGACGACGTGGTGGAGGCTCGGGTCCTCCAGGAGCGGATCGGTGGCGTCGACGAGGTGACCCGTCTCCAGGAAGGTCGGCTCAGAGCCGAGCCGCTTGCGGGTGATAGCCGCGATGTGCACGTCGCCGCGGCCGTGAACGACGCACTCGACGCTGATCTCAGGCCCGCGGAGGTACTCCTCGACCAGGACCCCGGCGACGGCGCTCTCCTCCAGGCCTATCAGGGTCGCTGTGGCGGCTTCCTGGTAGTAGGCGATGACGTGCTCGCGGTAGTCGGCGCGGCGTACGCCGGCGCTGCCGCCCAGGCCGCGGGGTTTGACGACGACGGGGTAGCCGATGGCATCGGCGGCGGCGGCCGCCTCTTCGGCGCTGTCGACGAGGACGGAGCGGGCGGAGGGGACGCCGTACTCGGCAAGGAGTTGGCGGGTGCGGGCCTTGTCGCGGCAGGCGGCGACGGCCTCCGGGGCGGCGCCGGGCAGACCGAGTTCCTTGGCCAGTTGTGCCACGAGCTCGACGTGGTGCTCGAGGTAGGTGGTGACGCCGGCGATCGGCTGGCGCAGGGCGATCTCGGTGACCGCGCGGGAGACCGCGTGGTGGTCGTGCAGATCGACGTTGACCGCGTCGGTGACGTAGGGCCGGGTCCATGCGGGCGACTGGTTGTCGAGGAGGACGAGGTCGTGTCGGGCGGCGAACTCCTGCAGGAGAAAGGCGCGGTAGGCGCGGTCGCCGGCGCCCAGGACGAGCAGGACGGGCTGGTTGTGATCGGACATGGCGGTTGCTCCCGTTCAGCGGAGGGCGGGCAGGGGGTGGGCACGGCGGACGAGGGCGGCGAGGGGCCAGCACAGGGCGGCACCGAGGAGGCCGACGGTGAAGGTGGTGGCCGCGGCGAGTTGGTCGCCGCCATGGGCGAGGGCCCATCCGGCGAGGGCGGGGGCGATGACGACGGCGCCGGCCAGCGTCGTGCCCCAGATCCCCGCGTACAGGCCGCGGGCGGAAGGGGGCGAGAGGCGGTTGAGGAGATCGGACGCGGCGACGAAGACGACGATCTCGCCGGGGACGGCGAGGGCGGCGGTGGCGGAGTAGCCGAGGGTGGTGGAGGCGAATCCCGCGGCCCCCATGCTCGCGCCCAAGATGATGGAGCTGGCCGCGAACAGGCCGGTCATCGGTCTGGGGCCATCAGCCTGGCGGCTGAGCCAGCGGTTGAGGAGCGGGGAGAGCAGCAGGACCGCTCCGGCGTTCGCGGTCTGGGTCAAGCCGTAGTCCGCGGCGGTGAGTCCGTCTTCGGCCATGAGCATCGGCATGGAGGAGAAGAGGCTCGCGGCGCAGGTGAGGGCGCAGAGGCTGGCCAGGAGCAGCAGCCACAGGCCCCGGTCGCCCAGCGCGGCACGGTAGTTGCCGGATCGGGGTTCGCCGGTGTGGGGGTGGTGCTGGGGGTCGGCGGCGGGCAGGAAGTGCCACACGAGGAAGGCGAAGAGCGCGCAGGCGGTGGCGTTGACCCAGATCAGAGCCGGGATGCCGAGCGGGCCGGCGAGCATGCCACCGGCGGTTCCGGCGACGGCCGCGCCGACGTTGACGGCGAAGTGGCGCCACGCGTTGACGGAGGCGCGGACACCGTCGTCGGGGAAGGTGTCGGCGATCGCAGCGGTGAACACAGGGCGGGAGGCGTCGTAGACGATGCCGGCGGTGAAGGTCGCGGCGAACAGCGCGGGGACGGCGTGCGCTTGGGCGAGCAGGGGCAGGGTGCCCGCGGCGAGCAGCATGGTCGTGATGAGGGTGGCTCGGTGGCCGATCCGGTCGGCGAGCCAGCCGCACAGGATGGAGCCCAGCAGCCAGCCGGCGCCGAAGACGGCGAGGACGGTGCTGACGGTGCGGGTGGACAGGTGCAGGTCGTTGAGGTGGTACGGCAGGAACGGGTACGTGAACCCGAGGCCTCGGACGAGGAAGGTTCCGGCCATCAGCGTCCAGATCGCCGCCGGCCATCGGCGTGTGGTTCCGTTCCCGGCCTGGTCGGGTCGGCCGACCGGCGCGGCAGTGGTGAACACACAGACTCCAGCTGGGGTTGCGGCGCTGATGGGCGGCGCCGTGCCAAGAGGAAGGGGGCGGGGGTGCCGCCGGCGCGGGTGGCGGCACCCCCTGTTGGCCGGGACAGTCCCGCTCTCGGAGGACGGGGAGCGGGACGGGCGCCTCTTCGGGGGTGAAGGGCGGTCCTCGGCCGGTCCCGGCCGGGCAGGGGGTAGTGCCCGGCCGGGAGTTCACGGGCGCGGCGGCTCGGGGCCGTGCGCCGGTGCGGTGAGGGTCAGTCGAGCTGCATGTAGACGCACTGCTCGAGGTACTTCTTGTTGACCCAGCCGGTCGTGCCCTTCTTGAGCCCGGTCTTGGACTTGTGGTCGAGCTTGATCTTGATCCAGGAGCCGCTGCTGGAGACCTTCGTGCCCGAGTCGTCCCAGCGGTAGAGCAGACCGATCGACCGGTACTGAGTTCCCGGTCCGCTGCGGAAGTTGACTGCCTTGCCCGTCACTGACCAGGTGGGGCACGTGTTCTTCGCGGCGAGGGTGGCCGGGGCCTGCGCGGGGGTGCTCGCCAGCGCGGCCGGTGCGGCCGCCAGGGAGGCTGCGGCCCCCATAGCGATCGTGGCGACCGCGACGCCGGCGCGGCCTATGAACTTGGTCTGCATTCGTCTCTCCTGAGCAGTGGGCTGCGTTTCTGAATGAGCCGTCCGAATACGCGAGCAGGACGAGTTACGACGTCCCACCAGCGCGGCGGAAAGCACACGCCCGAAAAGCTAGAAGAATTGACCTGTGGATAAGTTCCGGCGATTTCCGGTCCCATGGACGGTGTCCCCGAAGAGGAGGGAGCTGCACATACCTGCTGGACAATCTCTATGAACTAGAAGATTTCAGGCACACGGCGGGGTAGTTCCCGGCACACGGCCGGAAGCGCCCTGAGCGGCAGCGCGCGCGACCCTAATCAGCTCCGGATCCTCTCGGATTTCACGCGACCGGTTTCCCCGCTCACACCAGGAGAAGCGCATTCTCCGTTTACGCGCGGGCCGGATCGAATGCTGCGGGCGTGCCGTGCAGTGCGGGGCACCGATGAAACCTTCATCACCGCACCGGCGAACTCGATGACGGTGGCTCACCGGCGGCTGAGGTCGTGAGAGGCACTTCCCGGTTGGTGTGACACGCGTCACCTTTTCAAGATTTATTGTCGGTTCCGGTCCGTGCCGCGCCTGAAGAGTGAAGGGGTTTACTCGATTTGGTGTTGGAGGACTTGATGATCCCGCCGAAGACGTCTCTGCCGACCATCACGCCGGAGGGGAAGCACGGGCAGTTCGTGGAGCTGATTACGGCTGCCACAGAGTTGGATGAGGAGGCGGTGGAGAGGCTCGCGGACGGCCTGCTGGACCGGTTGGGGCTGTACGGCCCAACCCCTGAACCTGTGGCGGATGCGTGTTCGGCGATGTTCTTCGACGCCGACCCGGAGAGCTACGGCTGGGTGCAGTGCGGCGAGGAGCCGGGACACGTCCGGCGTGGCGAGGCACTGCACAGGGGCCGGTGGAACGGCCGCTGCTGGAGCGACGACCACCTGCAGGCCGTGCTGGAACAGGCTGAGTAGCCGGGCAACTGCATCCGGCCCTTGGTAGCTGGTCGCCGTCGGACGGGATTCGTCCCGCCCGACGGCGGGAGTCGATCTTCGTGGACGGCATGTTGCTGCAGGCAGCAGGGGTTCCGTCGGTGCTCCAGTGCTGCTCGGAGTTTGCGGGTGAAGTGCTGTCACTGTCCTGCTGCCGTGCTCGCCTGCCAGCCGTCCCGCTGCTCGATCCCCTCCAGCAGATCGAGCAGCGGGTGAGTGCCGGGGCCGTCGTCGAGGCCGGTCACGGCGCGACCATGCGGTCGAAGGGGCTGTTCACGTCGGTCGAGTGGTTCTTCAACGCACGAGCCACATCCGCCGAACCTCGCCTGCTCAAGGGCGGGTTCACCGAGTCTAGATGTGAGTCAGCGGGTGCGTGCGGTGGCGTAGTTGGCGTACCGGTTCGCGTGGGGTGCGCGTTGGAGCGGGGCGTCGGCCACCTTCTCGAATCCGCCTCCGTTCTGCATGACGACCTGGCCCAGGATGTTCGCGAGGGTCTCGGCGACCTCGACGACGACGTCTCCTGTGACCCACTCGGTGAGGACGCCGTCGAGGACTTCCAGGGCGGCGTCGTGCACGCGGGTGGGTGCGACGTCAGGGCCGATGTCCCAGGCGAGACTCCGGACAGCCTGGGATTCGGAGGATCCCGGCCGGCCCGCGATGAGGGCCCCGGGGTGCCCGGTGTGCCGCTCGCCTGTCTGGAAGCCGTGTAGGAGGGCGACGGCGAGCGTGGTCATGGCCTGCTGGCCGGCCATCATCAGCGCGCCACGGACGAGTCGTACGTCCTCGCTCTGTGGCGGGGCGACGCGGCGCACGGGGCCGCGGGTGGAGGCGAGTTGGCCGTAGGTGAGCCGCTCGGCCGGGAAGTCGTTGTACGCCGCGTAGCGTTCTTCGGCGTCACCTGCCATGCGGCGCCAGGAGAAGCCCTGCGCGTCGACGAGCCGGGTGGGCAGCTGTGTGGAGGTGGGTCGGTCCATGGTGCTGAGTGTGGCACCCTGCGGGGAAGCTCTCAGTGCTTCCGGCCGGGCTGCGCGGCGATGGTGGTCACGGTGCGGGCGGGTCGCTGGATTCGTGGCGCAAGGCCTCGCTCACCCGTGTGTGCAGGGTCTGCAGGAGCTCGCGCTCGGCCTCCTCGGCTCGGGAGAGGAGGTTCCACGCGGCGATGTCGTCGATCAGGGCCTCGATAGCGTTGCTGAGCCTGCTGCGCAGCAGGCCGGGCCTGAGCGCTTCGACTTCGACCGCACTCATGGGGTCCAGTGCTTCGGCGCGGCATTCCTGCTCGTAGCGCTTGAAATTGGCGTCCGCGGTGTTCACGTAGTGGGTAGTGAGCTGGCCGGAGCGAACGTCGTCGGCGGTGACGGCGATCTGCTGGAAGTCGAGGTCGAGCTGACCGTTTCCGTAGCGTTCCATCCGGGCGGCGACCGATCGGGGGATGGACCGGCCGCTCGGGTCCCAGTCGCCGACGAAGCATGCGGTCAGGGGCTTGGGCTGGCGCAGGTAGTCGACTACGGCTTCGTGGACGTACGTCTTGCTCGACTGCCCGCGACACGAGTAGAGGCCCACGCCCCAGGCCGAGGTGATCGGCAGCAGAACGCCGGCGACGGAGTCGCTCTCGCACCAGACCTCGACGCGTCGGCTCTGTGAGGCCCAGAGGTTGCGCCGGTAGGTTTCGGTGGCGTGCGCGAGGGCGTCCTCGACGCTGTCGTACTGCTCGTCCTGGCGGACCAGCCGAGTTCCATCAGTGATCCACTCCCAGGGTATTGAGCCGTGTTCTCGCATGTGGCCGAGCTCGCGGACGACCACGGAGTAGTTCCGGCGGGAACGGCCGGCGTCCTTGTCCCACAGGCGTCCGATGCCCAGGTAGTAGATGTGCCGCGCGCTGCAGGGCTGGGCGGTCTCCGCGATGGCGTACAGGTCGGCGCGGAGCGCCTCGATCTGGGCCTTCGTGCGTCGCGGGCGTTTTATGGGGCTAGCGCTGTAACCCATGACCTCAGTGAACGCCGGGCCCGCGCCACTGTCACCTCCCGTGGCGGCGCCCGGCCCGGCTCGGTGACGTCCGGGGCGGGCGCCGGACGGTGGGCCGGGGCGGGACCGTCACGGGTCTTGTCCTCCCGCCCCGGAGTCCGGGCGCTGTGCCGGGCCGCTACACGCGGCGCATGACAGCGGTGACCTTGCCGAGGATCGTGGCCTCGCGGCCACAGATCGGCTGGTAGTCCCTATTCTCGGGCATCAGCCAGACGTCCGTGCCGCTTCGCTTGAACCGCTTGACCGTGGCCTCCCCGTCGATCATCGCGGCGACGATGTCGCCGTTGTTGGCGTCGGGCTGCGAGCGGACGACGACCTGGTCGCCGTCGGTGATCTGGGCGTCGATCATGGAGTTGCCAGACACGGTGAGGATGAAGAGGTCACCGTCGCCGACGATCCGGCGGGGCAGGGGGTACACGTCGTCCACGTGCTGCTCTGCGGTGATCGGCGTGCCGGCGGCAATGCGGCCGACCAGCGGCGCGTGCACGACGTCAGGGAGGGGACCGATCGTCGAAGCGTCGGTCGAGGACGTTGCGGCCCTGACCACGACGTAGGCCCGGGGGCGCTGCGGGTCGCGCCGCAAGACGCCCTTGCGCTCCATGGCGGTCAGCTGGTGGGCGACGGACGAGGTACTCGACAACCCCACCGCCTGGCCTATCTCGCGCATCGACGGCGGGTAACCCCTGGCCTCAGTCGACTCTGCGATGAATTTCCGGACGCGCCGCTGGCGGTCGGTCAGTCCGTCGTCACCGGTCCGGATGCCCGGTGGACGCCCGCTGCGGCTCGGTGTGGTGACAGCCTCCATGGCGCCCTCCCCTTGATGATCTACACATGTCGACCGTATCTGCCGTCACGGACAGATGCGTACAGGTATTCGATGTCGCTCGTCTCACTTTGCATAGTGCACTGCTCCCCGGCCGCCGATCGACGTCCGCTGCGGTGACGCTGCACCAGCCGGGCCCGGGAAGCCTTGGCCGAGCAGTCGAGGAGCACGCCGTCCGGACCGTCCAGCGCTGGTGCTCAGCCGTCGGACGGCAGGCTGGTGCGGAAGCGTGTTCTCGACGGCCCTTCGGCGGAACGGCCGAGGCGGTCCCACGGCCGCCGTTACGCTGGCCCGCGTGACTTCGCCCCAGGCCCTCAAGCGCCCGCTCAGTGAGATGCCCTGCAACCCGAGCCGCATCCACTTGTCCTATGAGCTGGAAGCGGCCCTGGGCAACGACGACCATGAGGACACTCTGGAGAAGTGGCGGCTGGTCGTGCACCTCGGCGAGGGATTCGGGCTGGAGGACTTCCCGCCGTGTGACGAGTGCACCGTCCGGTGGAACCGGATCGAGGAGCGGGGCGGGTTCGTCGACGAGGACGACGAGTGCGTTCATCGTCTGCACGTTGGCACGCTCGAGTTGGTGAAGGTCCGCTGGGGCGGCTCGCAGAACCCGTTCTGGGCTATGGAGGAGGAATCCCAGAACCTCTATGAGATCGCCGAGACCATCTTCAACGACGAACGCACCGGCTTCACCGAGGAGTTCGAGGAGCTCGCCGAGTGGGGCGGCAGCGACGTGCTCGTGCTCGACAAGGCCGAGATCGTCGAATCGTGGCGTGGCTTCGGGCTGGGGCCGATGCTCGCTGCCGACGCGTTCCGCCGCCTCGCGGCCGGCTGCGGCGCAGTGGTGGTGCACCCGGCCCCCATCGACGCGCGCGGCATGACGGCCGAGGAGCGCGACCGCGCCTGCGATCGGCTGCGCGCGACATGGGCGACGCTCGGATTCATCCCCTACGCCGACACGCCGTACATGATCTTCGCGACCTGTTGGGCCGACCCGGAGAAGAAGCAGTACGCCCTGCGCAAGGCGAGCCGCGAGCTGTACGCGGCATGGCGGTCGGCACAGCAGGAAGGCTGAGCCCCGCCTACCGCCCCTGGCGCCCATCGCTACACCCGCGCTGTCACCGCGCGCTCTGGTCGACTTCCTCGTCCAGGTGGGCGGTGCGCCGGCTCTCGGCCGGCAGGACCGAGGCGCCTGCCGCAGCGGTGGTGTCACGCGCGTCGGGCCCGGGGCCCTCGCCGTACGACCCGAAAGGGCCCATCTCGCCGGGCGCGCTCACGCCGAGAAGCGGTGCGCCGCCCTTCTGCCGGTGGTAGTCAAGAATCACCGGATCACCGTACGACGGCCAACCGACACCGCGGCCGTCGTGAGGTGCACTTTGCAAAGTACGGCCCGTTCTCGTCGTGGCTGGTCAGAATGCGGCGTCGATGGTGAACGGGCGCGCGGCGGGCTTCTTCCCGTGGGCGGCGGTGTAGACGAACGGGAGGAACGCGCGAGCCCCGCCGGCCAGGTGCAGGCCGACGCCGGGGTGGCGCGCCGCCGAGGTCGAGGAGTAGCCGTAGGCGCTGGTGATCTCCGGGGCGTGTGCGGCCATGAGGACCGCGGCCAGATACTGCTCGGCGCGCGCCGCCGTGATCTTCCCGGCGCTGTCGAAGAGCGTGGGCAGTGGCGGCGCGGTGGCGTGTGCGGCCGGGGTGGAGTCGGCGCTGATGGCGCCCGCGGTGGTGATTCCGGTCCACAGCCGGGCACCGCTGCTGAAGGTGATCACGAGCCCGCTGGGGCGGCTGCTGTCTGTCCACCGGTCTGCGGAGGTGATGTCGGGGCCCTTGGCCAGGATCTCGGTGCACGGCTCCTGTACCTGTTCGGGGCCCACTGCTGCCGCCTCTCCGGTTGCCATATGCGCGTGCGGTCAGCCTAGGCGGGGGGTCTGACATCGCGGCTTCGCGTGACCGCCGGCCGGGCGAGGGCGGCGGAGCGCACGGCGGCGGCGCCGAACCGGTTGCGTGCCTTGTCGGCGGCGGCTTCGAGCAGTCGGGCCTTGTGGTCGGAGGGGTCGAACGTGAGCTGGTGATGTGCGCCGTCGGCCGGCCCAAGGCCTTCGGCGCGGAGCGCGAAGCCGCGCACCCGAGCCCGTTGGAGGGCGAGCATCGCGTAGAGGCCGTAGGCGGTGCGGGCGAGCTGCACGGTGTGGTTGGTGGCCTCGGCCAGGGTGCGGGTGCGGTGCGTGCTGGTGTGGTCGGCGTAGCGGACGGTCAGCGCGAGGCGTCGGGCGACCTGGTCCTCGCCGCGCATCCGGAAGCCGAGCTGCTCGGCGAGGTGCAGGACGGCTTGGCGGTGGCGGTCGGGGTCGAGTTCGTCGTGGGGGAAGTCGATGCCGGCGGAGCAGGACTGTTCGGGCTGCTGGCGCAGGACGGGGCGCGGGTCGAGGCCGTGGGCGCGCTCGTGCAGGAGGCGGCCGGTGGCGGTGCCGAGGATCTTCTGGGAGGTCAGGAGCGGGGTGTCGGCGAGCTGGCCGATGGTGGTGATCCCGTAGCGGACGAGGGTCGCCGCGGTGGCGGGGCCCGCGCCGTACAGGGCGGCGATCGGTCGGGGCCGCAGGAAGGCGCGGGTGGCGGTGTCGGTGGCGTCGATGCAGGTGAGGGCGCCGGGGGCCGTGGTGTCGGCTGCCATGGCGGCGATCATGCGGGAGCGGCCGCCACCGATGCTCACGTTCAGGCCGAGCAGGGCCAGGGCCCGCAGCCGTACGAGCTGGGCGAGTTCGTAGGGGGTGCGGTCGAAGAAGCGCAGGGCGCTGCCGATCTCGATGTCGGCGGCGTCGGGCTGCAGGGCCTGGACGGTGGGCGTGATGGTCTCCAGAAGGTCGAGGAGCTGCGGGTAGAGCTCCGCGCCGGGGTGATCGGGCAGGTGGGCGTGGACGCGCAGGACGTAGGGCTGGTGCATGGCCGTCACCCGGCCGATCCGGGGCTGGCGTAGGCCTTGAGATTCGCGGTGCGCTCGCCGGCGGGCACCAGGTCGGCCCACGCCTGGAGCTGTGCACCGTTGGGCAGGTGGAGGACTCGGCCTGGCGGGGAGGGAGCGGTGAGCGGAGCGGCCGGCTCGCCAAGGAGTTGGTGGACGGCGTCGGGCCCGTGATCGCGGCGGGCGGCGGCCAGGGCTTCGAGGTCCCAGGCTCGCTCGCCGACCACGGTCGCGCGGTGGCCTCGCCGCTGGACCTTGCCCGCCACCAGGAGGATCGCGCTGTGGAAAACGGTGTGTGCGACGGCGTCGTGGGCGGAGTCGAAGAAGGCGATGTCGACCAGGCCGCTTCCGTCGTCGAGGGACGCGAAGATCACGCGCTTCCCGCTGGCGATCGGGGGCGTCTGAGTGGCACCTCGGACTCCGGCGACGAGGACCGGCTGACCGGGGCGCAGGGTGGCGAGGCGGCGGGCGCTGGTGACGGCGAGTTCGCGAAGGAGCTGGTGGTGGTGCTCCATGAGGTGCGCCGACACGTCGATGCCCAGGACATCGAGCTCGGCGGTCAGGCGTTCGCGGGAGGTCATCTCGGGCAGGCCGGACGGCGCGGCGGTGAGCGAGGTGCCGTGGTCGAGGGGGAGCTGGCCGTCGTCGAGAGGGCGGTGTCGGGTCTGGCGGTGCAGTTCGGCGATCTGCAGCAGCAGGTCGCGGCGGCTGGCGGTGCCGCGCAGGGTGTCCAGGGCGCCGATGTTGACCAGGTGCTCGGCGACCGGGCGGGCGGGGCGGGCCCGCTGCCACAGGTCCTGCACGCTCGCGTACGGCTGGCCGTCGACGATCCGCCGGGTCTGCTCGTCGGTGATGCCGCGGACCTCGGCGAGGGAGAGGCGTACCGCGAAGGTGCCGTCGTCGGCGGGCTCGATGCGGTGGGCGGCCCCGGAGCGGTTGACGTCGACGCTGCGCACCTGGATGTTGTGCCGGCGGGCGTCGGCGACGACGATCCGCTTGGGCCACATCCCCGGGTCGTGCTCCAGGACGCCGGCGTACAGCGCGGCCGGGAAGTGCGCTTTCAAATAGGCTGATTGCAGGGCAGGCACGGCAAATGCGACAGCGTGCGCGCGGGCAAATCCATACGCCCCGAATGCCTTGAGCTTCTCCCAGACCTGCATCACCACGTGCTCGTCGTAGCCGCGGGCCAGCGCCTGGCCGCGGAACCACTCCCCCACCCGCGGCAGCCGGTTGGGGTCGCCGAGGGCCCGGCGGGCGAGCTCGGCGAGCGCGTCGTCGCAGCCGACCATGAGTGCCACGATTTTGATGATCTGCTCGTGCCAAATGAGGACGCCGTAGGTGTCGGCGAGGATCGGCTCGAGGTCGGGGTGGGGATAGGCCGGCGGCTTGCCGTGGCGGGCGGCGATGTATTCGGCGGGCATGCCGCCGGCGACCGGACCGGGGCGGAAAAGACTGATATCAGCAATGACGTCCTGAACGTCACGCGGCTGCAAACGGGACAATAGGTCCATTTGCCCGGGGCTCTCGAGCTGGAAGACCCCGATCGTCCGCGCGTCCTGGATGAGCTTGAAGGCGAAGTAGTCGTCCAGCGGGACCTCGTCGAGGTCGAGGTCCTGGCCGGTGGCGCGCTTGATCTCGGCGACGGCGTGGGCCATGGCGGACTGCATCCGCACGCCGAGGACATCAAGTTTGATCAAGCCGAGATCCTCGACGTCCTCTTTGTCCGCCATCAACATCTCGAAGTTGCCGCCCGGTGTGGGCTGTACGGGCAGGCGCGTGCGCAGGGTCGCGTCGGAGATCACAACGCCGCACGGGTGCATGGCGATGCCGCGCGGCAGAGCGTCGAGTCTCTCGGCGAGCTCGAACAGCGACCCGTAGCGGTGCGCGTGGGCGGTGAGGTTCTTGAGTTCGGGCAGTTCGGCGAGGGCGGCGCGGATGTCGCGCGCGCGGATGTGGGGGAAGGACTTGGCGATGCGGTCGATCTCGCCAGGGGCGATGCCGAGGGCGAGTCCGGTATCGCGCAGGGCGTGGCGGGCCCTGTAGGTCTCGGGCATGGCGGTGACGCCGACGCGGTCGGTGCCGTACCGGTCGAAGATCTTGTCGTAGACCTCGAGCCTGCGGTCGGCTTCGACGTCAAGGTCGATGTCGGGCAGATCGGTCCGGCGCATCGAGAGATAGCGGGCGAAGACGAGGTTGTGGTCGAGCGGGTTGGCCGCGGCGATGCCCAGCAGGTAGTTGGTCATCGAGCCGGCGCCCGAGCCGCGGGCCGCGACACGGATGCCCAGCTGCCGTACGTCGTCGACGACTTGGGCCACGGTGAGGTGGTAGGTGTCGTATTGGAGCCGGCCGATGATGTCCAGCTCATGATCCAGGCGGGCGCGGGCCTCCTTGGAGCGGTCGAGGCCGCGGCGGATCAGGCCGGCCTCGCAGCGCTCGCGCAGCAGCCGGGCGGCGTCTGCGGCGTCGGTGGCGCCGACGACGTGCGGTTCAGGCAGGTGCGGGCGGCCCAGGCCGAGGTCGGCGCGCGGGTCCAGGGCGCACTGCTGCGCGACGGCTGCCGTGTCGGCGAGCAGCTGGCGGGCACGGCGGGGTTCTGCGCCGGCGGCGAGCGCGATGCGGTCGGCGGCTTCGGCCATCTGCCGGGGCCCCTTGAGCCAGCGTTCCCCGGAGTCCAGGCGGCGCCGGTCGATGGGGCGGAGCAAGCGGGCGGCGTCGAGGACGTCGGCGAGCCGGTGCTGCTCGGGGTTCGCGTATCTGACGGCGTTGGTGAGGACGGCCGGGATGCCCAGGTCGTCGGCGAGTCCAATGGTGCGGACGGCCAGCCGCAGCGAGCCCGGTCCGGTGCCGTTCAGGCCGTGCCAGACGGCGGCCAGCCGCAGGTCGGTGCCGAAGATGTCGCGCCAGGGGCGAAGCAGCTGCTGGGCGAGGTCCGGGCGTCCGGCGGACAGGGCGCGGGCGGGTTCGGAGGCGGGGCCGAGCAGCGCGGTCAGGCCGTCGCCGGCGTGTTCGCGCAGCAGGTCCCAGGTCGCCATGGGGTAGCCGTCGGTCGGCGCGGCGTGCGCGGCGGACAGCAGACGGCACAGCCGTGTCCAGCCGGCGCGGCTGTGTGCGAGGAGCTGGACGCGTTGCCGCGGTTCGCGGATGTGGGCGCCGCCACGTGCCGGGGTGCGGCGGCGCTCGGCGCGTGCCGCGGTCAGCGGGGCGACGGCCGTGTCGACGCCGAGGACGGGCCGGACGCCGTGCTGCTCGCAGGCCTTGGCGAAGCGGACGAATCCGGTGACGGTGTCCCGGTCGGTCAGCGCCAGGACCGGCATGCCGCGCTCGGCTGCGGCTTCGACGAGGGCAGCCGGGGACGAGGCTCCGTACCGGGGTGAATAACCGGAGGCGACGTGCAGGTGGGCGAAGCCCTCCATGGCGTCCTCCGATCGTGCCTTGTCCCACTGGTGTGCTCGCACCCCTCCCGGTTATCGAACATTCGTACGATGACTGTAACGCGGGGGACCCGAGGACGGAAAAGGGAAGGACGCACATTCACCCGGCCGGAGGACCGGGCGCGCGCCGACCGCATGGCGCGTCCGGGGCCATTCGCCTTGTCCGGTCGGGGAGTTCGGCGCCCTGGTGCCGCACTAGGGTGTCCGCCGTGACTGGATTGCTGGAGGGGGCCGTGTACGAGTCGCTGCGTCCGTGCGGACCGGACCGGAGGCCGACGCGCCTGCTGGTCACCGAGCCCGGCACGCTGGAGACGCGCGTGGTCAACGCCTACACCGGCCGCGGCCCGCGCACGATCCCCTCGAGCCGCCTCCACGAACGGATCTACCTCACCGAGTCCCGCCGCTACGTACGGTCCGGATACCTGCGGATGCGGGAGCCCGCCGTCCATGTCGCCGCCGTCCTGCGTACGGCTCTGACCGCCGCCAAGCTGTCTGCGGATCTGCTGAGCGGCTGCAACTTCGGTGCCGATCCGGTGCGCGGCGGCACGGCCTCCCTGCGCTGCCTCAAGGAGCACCGGGCGGTGCAGGTCTGCACGAACGCCCTGGGCGCGCTCGGCTACTCCGCGGAACTGGTGCCCGCCGGCTCGCCCGACGCGGCTCTCCTGCGTGTCCGGTACGGGCCCGGCGGAATCTACTGCCCGGTGCGCTGGCTGACCCGCGAGGACTGGACCATGCACTACTGCGGCCAGCAGCTCCGCCACGGCGACGAGAGCCACTTCGACCCGTACACCGGCGGCGTGTGGTGGGACGGCGACGACGACGGGCTGTCCTGGCCGGGTACGGGCGGTCCGGCGCCGCGCCGGTAAGGGCTACGCGGCGAGCGCGGCGGGCTCGCCCAGGTGAGCGGCCGCCGTCCGCCACGCGGTGGTCACCGCGGTCCGGGCCCGCACCGTCCTCATGGCACGCTCGCCCGTCAGCTCCACGGGCGCGCCCACATGGACGTGCAGATGCGGGCGGCGTACGGGGGCGGTGACGAGTCCTGCGAGCTGCTTCATGGTGCTGCCCGAGGTGATCCGCCGGGCCCCGGCCCGGCCGACGGGCACCACAGGGGCACCGGTGCGCTCGGCGAGCCGGGCCAGGCCACTGCGGAAGGTCTCGGGGGCGGCTTCCGCGGCATCCCGGCGCCGGGGGAGCCCGCCCTCGGCGTAGATGAGGATCATCCGCCCCTGCTCCAGGGCGTCGGCTGCTGCATCCAGCGCGTCCGCGGCGCGCCGGTCCCCGCGGATGACGGGGACGTGCCCTTCCCGGGCGAGGGCGCGGCCAAGCAGAGGGACGCGCCACAGCCCGGCGGCCGCCATGACGACCGGCTCGGCGCCGAGGGCGATGACGATGGCGGGGTCGGCGAGGGAGGTGTGGTTCGCGGCGATGATGCTGCCCGGAGCGAGCTCGGCGCGCGGGTCGGCGGTCACTGACAGGCGACCGACGGCCGGGACCAGAATGTCGGCGATGCGGCTGAGCATGAGCGGTCTCCCGGCGTCGGCGATGTTGATCTTCATCGTCGGTGGTGGGCGCGGGCCGGGCGTGAGTCGGCGTACTCATCTTCTGGCCGCCGGGCTACCCAGGAGCCACGGGAGTCTCCCCGAGTCACCGTGGTCCGACCCTGCTGCTCGGCCGGGGAGTGAGATCGGGCAGCACGGCCGCCCGACGGAATGAACCGCCCGCGGCGGCGGCCGCGATCGGGCAGGATGCCGCTCGATGACAGTGCTGATGGACAACCTACGCGGCACGACCTTCGTCGTGATCGACTTCGAGGCGCTCACTCCGGCGGGCCGACCGGCCGAACCCACCGAGGTTGCGGCCCTCGCCCTGGTCGTCCGAGACGGCCGGCTGGTCGAGGACGGCCGCTTCGAGTCCTTGATCCAGCCGCCGCCGGAGGTACCGATCACCCCGCGGGACCTGGTCCACGGCATGAGTGAAGCCGCCCTGCGCCGCGCCCCCGGACCAGCCGCAGTGCTCGCCGGGCTCGACCAGTGCCTGACCGCGCCGCCCTACCGGCTCGTGGCCCAGCACGCCTCGACCGAGGCCGGACTGATCGCCCGCCAGCGCCAGCACTGCCCCGTCCTCAGTTCCACCCCGCTCCTGGACACTCTCAAGATGGCCAAGCAGGTCATCCGCGGCATGTCCTCGTACGGGCTGGACGCACTGCTGCGCTACTACGGCATTGCCCAACCGCCCGGCCGTCACCGGGCGATGCCGGATGTAGAGGTCACCGCCGACCTGTTCCGACGGCTCCTCTGCGACGGAGCTCTCTCCGGTCACTGGTCCACGCTGCTCGACCTCGATACCGCTGCCGGTCTTAGGCCAAGGCCGGAGACGTCCGTCGACGCCTCGGTGCAGGACGGCCTCTTCGACGTCCAGGACGCGTAGCCGCAGTTCCGTCGCCAGTCCCCCGCCCTCCGCTGCCCGCCGAGCTGCCCAGTGCGGCGGGCAGCGGGCAGTCGTCGGCGCGCGGCGCAGCGGCGGGCCCCGCAGGCTGGTGGCGTGGAGTTCCCCGTGGCGGTAGCGCTCGCCCAGGCCGTGCCGGAGCTGCCGGCGGGCCGGGGCTGGTGGTTCGAGCCGAAACTGGACGGGCACAGAACGATCTTGTGGTGCGAGGCGGGCCGGGTGCGGCTGCAGTCCCGTTCGGGACGGGACGTGAGCGCAGTCTGGGCGGACCTGGCACGCGCCGGCCAGCGGCTCCCGGCCGGGACGGTCCTGGACGGTGAAGCCGTCGTCTACGTCGCGGGTCGCGTCGACTTCGGTGCGGCCCAGGCGCGCGCCGCGTCCTCCCCCGCCCGCGCCGCGCAGCTGGCGGCCCGGCATCCGGCCTCGTTCGCCGCCTGGGACATCCTGCTCCACTCCGAGCTCGGGGACGTCCGATCCCGCCCCTACGTGGAACGTCGGGCGCTGCTCCTGGAGGTCCTGCAGGACGTGGGCCCGCCACTGCAGGCTGTGCCAGCCACGGACGACCGCGAGACCGCGCTGGTCTGGTACGAGGCGCTGCGCCCGCTGGGCGTGGAGGGCCTGGTCGCCAAGCACGCCGCCTCGCCGTACCGGGCGTCGAGGATCTGGCGGAAGGTGCGTCACGCAGAGACGGTGGACGTGGACGTCGTCGGCTTCACCGGTTCCCGCGCGCGGCCGCGAGCTCTGGCGGTGCGGCTGCCGGAGGGGCCGACGGTCCTGTCTCAACCGGTAAGCGCGCCGGTCGCGAGCGCGGTGGCGGTGCGGCTGGCCAGTGCGGGCCCCGGGCGGTCCGCGCGTACGGCGTCCGGGGCGGCGTACAGCGCGGTAGAGACCGGACTGGTCGCCGAGGTGCTCGCGGGGACGACCCGGCATGGAGTGGTCGCGGTGACCCGGCTGCGGTGAGTCCGCACCGGCCCGAGCCAGCCCCGAACCCCTGTGGGGTGAGGAGCCGCTTGGCGGGACACCGGGAGGGTGCGGCGGCGATAGCGTGGCGGCGGAACCGACGGCACGGAGCAGGGCGGGGCGGAGCATGAGGTACGGGCGGAACCGCCTGGCATCGCTGGATCGGGCCGAGTTGCAGCGCCTGGGCGTTGACCTTCCGGCGGTCGTGGAGGCCACGACCACGCTCGTGCGGTCCGGGACGGGCAAGTGGCACGCCCCGGTGCCGGACGGCAAGACGTGGGGGCACTGCCAGCACGCGGCCAGGCTTTCGGCTGGAACCGCCGAACACGTGGTGGTCCTGGAGGCCCTGGAAAACCTGTGCTCCAACTGCGTCAACGCCGTGGAACTGCCGGACGGCACCGAGGTGTTGTGGCGGGCCCTTCAGGAGATCCTGCGAGCCGACGCCCGTGCGGACGCGCTGGCCAGCGCCAGTGAGCCGCGGACCTGGCAGGCGTACGCCAAGGCGCTGGAGCAGGCGGCCCGGCACGACGACGCTGCGGTGCGCAGCCTCCTCAAGCCGGTCCTCGATCACCCCGAGCTCGGCGCCCAGGGATGGCGGGCGCTGCAGGCTTGGACTGCCGTGGTCGAGCGGTCGGACCAGGCGCTGGCTGCGTACCGGGCGACCGCGCCGTCAGCGATGGCCACCACATCGGTCACCGCCGCTTGTGACGCGGTCGCGGCTGATCGCAAGGTGCACAAGGAGTCCAGCGCCTTGGGCGCCGTGATCGGCACCGGCTACGGATACGGGTACGGGTACGGGCGGCCGTCGCTGGAACTGTGGGCGATGGTCCGCGCGGCCTGGACGAGGGCGCGTGAGCAGGGGAGGGACGCGGGCGGCGCGCTCGACTACGCCTCTGCCGTGGTGACCCGGGAGTGGGGCAAGGCCCGGGTGCGGGATGTGACCGCGCTGCCGCTGCCGGCGATGACCTGCGCGGCGGGGCACGCCTCGCCGGCCGCCTGGGCCGAGGCCGAGTTCCATTACCAGTGGCACTCCTTCGTGCAGCGCTGGTGCGCCCGCTTGGAGGCCGAGCTCGCCGGGGCGTCGCAAGGCTCGGACAAACAGCAGTTGCTGCTGGTGTGCGGCTGGCCGCTGACCGGACCGCACGATCGCGATCTTGCCTTTCTGGCACAGTACGAGCAGATCGGCCCGCGCGTGCCGTGGGGTGGTGCGGGACAGCGCTTCAACCCGTACGGCGAGAGCCTGCCCGCAGACGCGGTGGTCCTGGCCGTTCCCGAGTTCGCCGCCGAGCGTGCGCTCGCCCACACCGCCGGCCAACAGGGACGTCTGATCGCCGGTGAGCAGCTGGCCGAGGACGGACTCACGCCGCAAGGGCCTGCTCCCGCTGTGATCGGTGCGGCCCGTGCCCTGTTGCGAACCGCCTTTCCCCTGCTGGCCGAGGACGTCGCCGAGGACGGCCGTCGCCCCCGGCCTTCCGAGCGGGTGCGGGAGGCCCGTGCGCTGCTGCGCGGGCGGCGCGGGTCCGAACCGCCGGTGCACTGGGCGCCCCAGCGTCAGGAGGACTCCCGGTGGCGGTGGAAGGAGTCGTTCGAGCTGGGCCAGTGGATCTGGGTCCCGGACGACACCGCTGGTGGTCCGGCCGGCCAGGAGCTGCGGGAGCTGACCGAGCCTTACCCTCCGCGCGGCGTCATGCGGCTCATCGTCGAGACCGGCGTCCGCGGCGACTCGGCGAGCCACGTCTTGTACGGGGCCGTCGGCGGCTGGGATCCGCGCCGCCGCATGCTCACCTTCACCGCCCGCGACACCGGGCACGAGCTGAGCGTGCCCGTGCACAGGATCGTGGGCCTGACGGGCGACCGGGACCGCCGCTCGCACGACGGCCCACTGTGGGAGGAGTACACGCCGCCCTCTCCTCACCAGTTCCGCTACTGGTGATCTGACCCGCTGACGGCGTCAGCAGCCGTACTGATCCAGGATCTTCCGGGCGGAGGAGTCGGCCGGACTCAGGTGCTTGAGGCCGCCGTCGACCGCGTGGTCCAAGCGCACCACGGGAAGGCCCTCGGCGATGGGGTCGACGACCATCCGGCCGGGGTGGTCGTCCGCGAAGGTGGTCTGGGCACGGTCGAGGTTGTACGGCGTGGCGTACAAGCACTGTCCCGGGCCGCCGAGCTCGGCCTCGTACCGGTCGTAGGCGCGGGGGAAGAGCGTGCGTGCCCAGTCGGGCGCCGACCCCATGACGGCCAGCAGGACGACGCTGACGAGGACGCTCTGCCACAGGTAGAGGCCGATGCGGGAGAGCAGGCGGTGGGCGATCGTGTAGACCGCGAGCGCCGGCAGGGTGGCGCCGGCGAACACTGCGGCCATGGCCAGGTGCTGGTGGTGGTGCCAGAGCTTGGAGTACAGGGCCATGTAGAAGCCGGCGAACAGGAAGACGAACGCGGTGCAGGCTGCGAGGATCGCCGCGGGCGGCCGGTAGTCGGGCCTGCCGTCGAGAGTGCGTGGCGGGTCGAGCCGGCGCAGGAACGCAGGTATCTGGTTGCGCTCCGGACGCCCGGCGGTGCCCGCATCGTCGTTCACTCGTCGTCCTGTCGTTGATCGTGGGGGGCCGCGGACACGACGGCCCTGGTCGTGGCGGTGTTCAGCTGGGTCGTGAGTCTGCCGTACCGGCTCCGGTCGTGGTGAGGGTCGTGGTCGCGCGCTCTCGGCGGCTGAGCCGGCGGTGCCAGCGGGCGGCGGGCGGCAGCGCGTCGGCGCACGCTCTCTCCAGTGCGGCGAGGAAGGCCTCGGGGTGCTGGGTGGGCAGTCGGTGGCCGCCGCCGGCGATGACGTGGAGCTGGGAGGTGGGGATCTGCGCGGCGAGCCGCAGGGCGTGGATGGGCGGGATGGTCTGGTCGTTGTCGCCGACGAGGATGTGCACGGGGATGCGTGCGAGGGCGTCGATCTGGTCGGCGACGTCGTGCCGCATGAGGGCCTTGAACCAGTGCGCGGCGATGTCGATCGGCGGCTGGGGGTAGGGGCGCGGCCGGACGAGTTCGCGGATGCGGTGGGCCGGCAGCGGGGCGTGGATGCATGCGGCGGCCATGGCGTGGCGGGTGAGCCCGATCAGGCGTTTCAGCGGCGGATGCTGGGGGGCTGCGAGGTCGAGTCCGCCGCTGGTGGTCGCGGCGAGCAGGGCGGCGGTGACCTTGTCGCCGATGAGGTGCGGGTGCTGGGCGGCGAGCGCGAGGACGGCCATGCCGCCCATGGAGTGCCCGGCCAGCAGGACGGGCAGCCGGCCGGGGGCGGTGGCGGCGATGACGGCCTTGAGGTCGTCGGCGAGCAGCGGGATGGATGGCAGGGCTCTGCCGCCGGTGGAGTTGCCGTGCCCGCGCTGGTCGTAGCGGACGATGCGGGTGCGCGGACGCGGGAGTTGGCGGACGTGCTCGTTCCAGACGGAGGCCGCCGCCTGCCATCCGTGGGCCATGACGAGGACTAGGTCGGGGTCGCTGGGCCCGTCGACGTAGAGGGCGAGGCGGGCGCCGTCCGGTCGCTGGAGTTCGGCGTGGGGCGTGGGAAGCGGGGCCATGGTCAACTCCGTTCGGGCAGGGGCAGGGTGATGTCGATGACGCCGGCGCTGGCGGTGGGGATGGTGATGTCGCGGCGGCGCAGGATGCGGAGGGCTCGCCTGTTGCCGGCGCCGAACATCGCGGTGACGGTATGGCAGTTGGGATCGGCGGCGGCCGTGCGGAGGGCGCGGTCGGTGAGCCAGGACCCCAGACCCTGGCCCTGCCAGGGGTCGCCGACCAGGAGGGCGAGTTCGTAGGCACCGGTGGTGCGGGTCTTCAGCAGGTGCGTGAGGGCGACGGCGGTCTCGGGGTCGTCCCGCAGCGTGGTGAGCCAGCTGGAGCCTGCGGCGGGGTGGACGAGTCTGGCGAACTCGGACATCTTCAACTCCCGGCGTCCCGAGGCGTATCGGGCGTACCGGGTGTCGAGCGAGCAGCAGTGGTGCAGGGCGTTCACCCGGGCCAGGTCTCCCAGGTTCGCCGGGCGGGTGGTGAACGGCGACTCGGGCTCCGAGGTTTGCTCAGACGGGGCTGGCGTGATGGTGCTCGGAGTGGACAATCCGCTGCTCCTTCGTCTGGTCGGGGGCACGCCGGGGCGGAGGCGGGCCGAAGCAGGGAAAGGTTCCGGGTCTGGCCCTGTGGATAGAGTCCGCAGGCCGCTACTGGCGAGTTACCTACCTCTGGGCCGAGTTGCGCTTTCCGCGCTGTTTGCGCGCTATGGCACGGCGGGCGGCGCGGTTCGGCGCCGGGGGTTCCTCGTCCCAGGTGTCGTCGGGGACGACGACCTCCGTGGAGGTCAGGACGGTCTCCCAGCGAGTTCCACGGGTCCCGGGGCGCTCGCCCCGCGGGGTGCTGCTCGGTCCGGTCATGTCTCACTCCTTGTCCTGGGCGGGGTGGTCCGGGCGGCTGGAGCCGCGGCGGGCTCCGCGCTCGGCGCGGCGGCAGTATTCGGCGGACTTGCAGGGAGGGCAGGGTTCCTGGCCAGCCCGCAGGTGACGGCGGTAGGCGGCGGGGGTTCCGCAGGGCTTGAGGTGGATCTTGTGGCCGCGTCCCCGCCAGCCGGCCGGCGGGTGGCCCGCCGCGGCGCGTTCGGCGCTGGTCTCGCCGCCCCAGGTCCCCCACTCGCGGTTGTCGCGGGCCTGGGTGCGGCAGTGGGCGGCGAGCGGACATCCGGCGCACAGCCTTCTGGCTTCTGAGGCCTTGACGTCGTCGTGGAAGATCTCGGGGTCGGCGCCGGCGCAGGGTGTGGCGGCTTCAGGGTGGGCAGTGGCCGGGCTGCTCATGCGGCTGCTCCGGCAACGCGGGATACGGCCACCAGGCGCAGCAGTGCATCGCGCTGGTCGTAGAGCGCGTCGAGTTCGGGGTCGGTGATGGTCGATGCGGTCTTCCGGGCGAGGCGGTCCCTGTCGGGTGCGTCCGCGGGGAGTTGGTGGTCGAGGTTGTCGGTGTTCACGGGTGGGCTGCTTTCGTTCATGCGCGTCAGTCGGGGAGGACTCGCGGCTCGCGGCGGCGTGGTCATGCGGGGCGGGCCCGGCCGCGGCTCTTGCCGTCCAGGAGCGCGCGACGGGTGAGCTGGTATCCGGGGGAGGCCGTCTCCCGGGTGCGGACCTGGGCCTCGCTCTGGCCGCGGGTGGGGACGGGGGCGCCGACCTGGGCGATGGCCTCGCGGTAGCCGTCGCACCCGTCGTCCCGGGTGCGGACCGGCGCCTGGCCGGTGGTGGGCGGGGTGGGCGGGCTCTTCACCAGGGCGCGGGCCTGCTGGTAGCCGTCGCATCCGTCTTCGCGGGTGCGGACCGGCCGTTGGGACGGGACGGCGGGCTCGATCGCGATCGAAGCCCGTGCGTGGTGGTAGCCGGCCGAGGCGGTCTCGCGGGTGCGGATCTCTCCGCGCGGGGCGGGCGCCGGAGGTGCCGCGGCGGGCTCGGCGGGTGCGGCGGTACGCGAGCCGACGGGGAGGACCCGGATCTGGCGGACCGCTTCGGTGCCGACCGCGGCGTTGGCCTGCCGTATGAGCTGAGCGCTGATCAGGCGGGCCTGGGTGGCCCAGGCGTTGGTGGCCGGGAGCAGGTCGAGTCGTCCGGTGCTCTTGTCGAAGGCCACGGCCCGCAGCTGGTCGGCGATCTCGGGTGTGGCGATCGTCTGCCACTGGTCCATCACGGATCCGCCTGCCGCGGGGGTCTCCCAGCCGCGCTCGGTGACGAGCTGGGCCAGGGCGCCGCCGAGTCCCATGGGGTCGCGGCCGTTGCGGCGGGCGGACGGCCGGCGCTTCGTGGTCCGCTTGGCCGACGTAGTGACGCCGCGCTCCTTGGCGGCCTTCTTCGCGGCGGCCAGGGCGACGCGCGCGAGGTCCACGCCGGTGGGCTCCTCGGTGCTCACGCCTGCCTCCAGCTGTGCACGACGGTGCGGCCGAGGCGGGTGAGGCGCTGGACCTGGTCGACCAGGGCGGAGGTGAACAGCCGGCGGGCGTACGTCTCGCCGCAGGCGTGGACGGTGGCGCGGACGAGGGCGGGGTCCTTGAGCGCGGCGGCGCGCAGTTCGATGACCTCGTCGCGGGTGAGCTGCTCGAGGTCGACCAGGCCGTCGTCGCCGACGGCGAGTTCGCGGTCCTCCTGCGCCGGGGCGGACGGCCGCTGCAGCTGGGCGAAGGCCGCGTCGACCTCGCGCGCCACGGCGCGGCTGGCGGGCCTGCGGCAGTCGCCTTCCCACCACTCGGCGTGCCGGTCGTGTTCGGCGTGGCGGGAGTCCCGCCAGTGGTCGACGATCGCGGCGCGCTTGGCAGGGGTGTCGTACAGCAGGTGGGCGCCCTTGAGCCGGTTGGCGAGGAAGCCGGAGGGGCGGTGGACGCGGCGGGCCGGGGCTTCGAGTCCGACGACGGCGATGACCTCGGCGGTGCTCCAACCGGCGTCGGCGACGTGGCGCACGATCCAGGCGATCCGCGGGACTGCGGCGCGGCCGAGCCAGCTGACCTGCTGGATGAGCTCGGCGGCGAGCTGGTAGCGGCGTCCGGTCGCGTTGAGCGTGCGGCGGGTGGGCTTCTTCGGGGAGGGGGACTTGTGCTGCCCGCTGGCGAGCTTGCTCTCAGAGGGAGAGTTGAGATCACCCGCAGTAGAAGAACTAGAAGTACTAACCACCATTGGGGTGCAAGACGAGGTTCCCGAAGTGGCCTTCACAGCACGGCGGTTAGCACCCTTTGTCCGCTTCTTGCGCCGGGGCGGGCGGGCGGCGGCGTGGAGCTCCTTGAGCAGCGGGATCTTCTCCGGGGAGAAGCCGTGCACGGCGCGGATGAGCTTGTCCGAGGGGCCGGTGCGCAGTCCTGCGGCGTCGTCGAAGACCTGGGGGATGGTGCGTTCGAACTCGCTGGCCCGTCCGCCGGATCCGGCGACGCGGGTGCCCTTGGAGCGGTAGGTGAGCAGGCCGCTCTCCCGGAGCATGGCGAGGTGGTACTTGACCGTGCGCTCGGAGAGCTTCAGCCACTCGACCAGGTTGCCGATGCTGGGGCGGCACTCGGTGAGGTGGGCGATCGCCTTCGCCATGCGCAGGGTGGTGCCGCCGAACTTCTTGGGCCCGTGGGCGCGCCCGGCGGAGTAGGGGCCGTACTTGTAGAACCAGTACACGGCTTCGAGCCAGGCCTCGCCGCTCGGCGCGATGCGCCCGTCGGTCGTGGACATCCACTGACCGCTGGAGGGCACGCGGTGGCCGGCGACGTCGTGCTCCGCGGCAGACGGCACGGCGGCCTGCCGGGGTGGTGCAAGGGTCGTGGGCACAGGGGTTCCTGGGATTTGTGGTGCGCGAAATAGACCCGTGGCGGTTCGGGCCTGAAGGGCGGGCGGCGCGCGGCGGACGGCGCCGGGTGTCAGCAGTCGAGCGAGAGAGTCATCTGGACGGGCTCAGCCGACTCGTCCAGCTCACTGGGCCGGGCAGGTTCTGCGGGAGGCGTCCGGCCTGGCGGGCGGGGAAGGGCCTGGGTGCCAGGCCGGACAGCCTGCGCGCGGGCCGGGGTGCGGCACACGATGCGCGGGACGGCCGGGTTCTGGGCTTCCTCGGCGACCAGGGTCTGCAGGCGCCGGACGTTCTTGGGAGACAGACCGGTGGCATGGCGGACCCGGAGGTAGCTGGCGCCGCGGGTGAGCATCTCGATGGCGATGAGCTCGGCGCGGGCGCGGTCGACGTTGTAGACCGGCCAGGGCCGCGCCGGCAACACGGTGACCTTCTCGGTCGTCTCCTCCTGCGGGTCGCTTTCGTCGGCCACTAGGCACCGCCCTTGGCTGAGACGAGGTCCGCCTCGACGACGACCCGCTTGGAGTGGCCGGTGGCCGGCCAGCAGGTGACGAGGGTGAGCTTCGCCTTGGTGGGGGTGGCGTCAGGGCGGCCGGGGACCTGCGCGATCACGTCCACGTCGGTCGGCGCGACAGTGCGTACGCGGGTGACGGTGTACGTGTAGGTGATGCGGTGCGCGGTGGTCACCTGGATCTCGGCGCCCGTGGTGATGCGGTCGATGTCGCGGAAGGCAGGGTCGGCGACGCCGGAGCGGTGGCCGGCCAGCGCGAAGTTGCCGATCTGGCCCGGCTGTTCGGTGGTCGGGAAGTGCCCGATACCGGCGCGCAGCTGCTGGTCGCCGACTCCGTCGTAGACGGGCTGGGCCCATCCCTTGCCGAGGGCGGGAATGCGCAGGATCTCGCCGATGGGGCCGCCGGGGCCGCTGCCGTTCTTGCCGCCGACCACGTGGTCGCCCTGGGCGGCCGGGTTGTCGGCGCTCCAGTCGGACAGGGTGCGGGTGGCGGCGTCGCGGGACTTGCCGGTGTTGTCCGGCGCCTTCGCGTCGCCGCCGGTGGGCGCGGCCGTGGAGGTCAGCGGGTCGGGGGTCTGCGCGGCGATGGAGGCGTTGGACTTCGCGGCGGCCGCGGTGCGGCCGTCGGAGTCGTGGCCGGTCTGCGCCCACAGCAGGGCCGCGAAGGTGAGGCCCGTGGCGGCCGCGGCAGCGGCGATCGTGAGGCGGCGCCGGGTGGAACGGGCAGGGGCGGACTCGCGGGAGGAGGTGGCGTCGTCGGACTCGGAGGTGCTGGTCGTGCGGGGCATGAGTGATTCCTGCGAGTGTGAGCGGCTCGGGCCGGGCGGCGGGGTGGTGACCAGCTGGGGGCCGGTCACCACCCCGCGGCCGTCGGGTCCGCGGTGGACGCGTGGCGCAGCGGCGGTCAGGCGCCGGTCTGCGGCAGGACGGGGATGGTGACCGGCCTCGGCTTCGGCTTCGGCTGCTCAGGGATCTTGACGTCCTCGACCGTGACGTCGGCCGTCTTGCCGTCGGAGACGGTGGCCTTCTGGTCCGCGGCGAGCTGATACCCCTCGACGGCCTTCACCTCGTGCACCGTGTACGTGCCGGCGGCGAGGTCCTTGGCCTGCCAAGTCCCCTTGGTGTCGGTCTTGCCCGTGGCGACCGTCTTGCCCGCACTGTCCTTGACCGCGAACTCGACGCCGCTGAGCGGCTTCTTGGTGTCGGCCGCGGTCTTGGTGACGGTCAGCGCGCCCTTGGGGCTCTCGGTCTTGAGGTGCACCTCGGCCTGGGCGCTCGAGGCGCCGCCGGCCAGCAGCAGCCGCTGCGCCTTGGCGTCGTTCGGGCTGAGCGCGCTCAGCTGGGTGGCGGGCAGGGACTTCGCTGAGGCCTTGAAGTCGATGGTGCCGTCCTTGGCCGGAAGCACCGTCGCGGTGGCGACCCCGTCGGCGTTGGTGGTCACGCTCCCCGCGCCGGCGGCCGCGCCGGAGACGTCGAGGTCGAGCTTGACGCCGGACAGCTTGTGGCCAGAGGCAGAGGTGACGTCGAGGGTGACGGAGGTCTTCACGCCGGCCTTGAGGGGGCCGCCGATCGGCTTGATGTTGACCTTGTAGGGGCCGGCAAACATGGCGGCTTCGTTGAGGTAGCCGGTGGCCCACTTCTTCACCGACGGCGGGACGTTGGAGTAGCCGAGGCGCTCCAGGGCCCGCTTGCCGCCTGGCAGCGCGTACGTCGAGCCGGACTCGAGGTAGGTGTAGACGACGGCGTCAACTGCGGCGGCCTGCTCGTCGTTCTTCGTCTGCCCGTACTTGCCCAGGACGTAGGCGGCGCGGGCGAGGTCCTCGGCGGACGCGGCCTTGCCGGTGGCCTTCGAGGTCCAGGAGGTGACGGACTTGGCGGGCCCGTAGCCGCCGGCCGCGTCGGGGCCGGCGAGTTCGGGATCCCCGCAGTAGGCGAGGCCGTCAACGCCGGGGACGTTGTAGGCGCCGATGTGCGACGTGTCCGGCTTGCCGGTGCTGTCCGGGATCAGGTATCCCGGGCCCCACTTGTCCGCTGCGACCGCCTGCGGCGCGAGCAGAATGCCCGCGCCCAGCGCCACCGCCGTACCAAACACGACATGACGCTGAAATCGGTGGGGGGCCTGCACACGAGGGCGTGTTGATGCAACACTCATCCAGATCTCCGTCTCGGGGATAACCAACCGGACCCGGCCATTCAGGTTCCTAGGCCATTACGTGGCCGGGTCCGGTGGACCCGTCCCTCGCGGGACGGGTCGTTCAGGGGTGAACAAACAGGGCATAAGATCCTCTAGGGATCCAGCCCACCGATCACCAAATGGAAGGTATCTTCTTCCAGAGATCTGATCAAGTGGCTAGAGTGACCCCGCCCATCCTGAGCACCCCTACTGGAGTTCCCCCATGCCCGAACGTGTCTTCAACGCCCTGAAGTTCCGGGAGGCGATCAAGGCAAGCGGGCTGACCCAGGCCCAAGTGGGTGCCGATCCGGTGAACCTCGGCGAATCGGTCATCTCGCGATACTCCACTGGCGGCGTGACGCCTCCGCCGGAGAAGCTGGCGGCGCTCGCCGAGCGAGTCGGGCTTCCGCTGGACGTCCTGGCCCCGCGCAGAGGACTCCCGGACCTCAAAGACCTGCGCTGCGACGCCGGCCTGAAGCAGGCGGACACGGCGCAGTACACCAAGAGCAGGTCGGCCATGCCGGTCCGCGCGGCGGAGAACGGGATGCGCCGGCTCAAGGAGGAGTTCGAGGCGCCGCTGGCCGAGGCGTACGGCGTGAGCGTGCCGGAGCTCAAAGCGGCCCAGGAGCGCTCGTTCGGCAATGAAGTGCCGGCCGTACGCAGACCGGCGGTGCCCCGCGCGGTAGCACCGGGCACCCCCCAGACGGTCGCCGAGAAGATCACCTATCTGCTTGAGAAGACGTACGCGGAGCACGAGCGCCCCAGTGACGCCGAGCTGGCCGGCCGCGGCAACATGAAGACCGGCCGGCCCATCCTCGACGAGGCCCTGGTCCACGCGCTGCGGACGGGCGTCCAGAGCACCGACAACGAGGCGGTCCTTGCCGCGTTGGCCGCCGCCCTCGACGCCCCCTTGGTGTTCTTCACCAGCGACAGCCCGGAAGAGGCGGCGCGGATCGTCGCCGGCATCCGCACCGTGCAAAGCGGCGTCAAGGCCGCCCGGCACGGCAGCGGCCCGCTGCCGCCCGAGTGGCTCGACTTCATCGCGGACCAGATGCGCCAGATCACCGACGGCCAGGCGGACGGGTCCGCCGGCAACGGCGAGTAGCCGGCGCTTGTTCACGGCGTCGTGATCTCGATCGTCCGACCCTCGGCCCGCGCGGTCAGGGCCGCGTCCCACATGGGGCGGGCCGCCGGGGGGATCTCCTGCTCGGTGATGTCCTCTGGCGCGCTGAAGCGGTAGTCCCTCAGTTCGCTCTCCTGCAGCCGGATCGACTTCTGCTGCTCGGGGGACAGGACGCCGCAGTCGTAGACGAAGTACTCGTGCGCTTCGCGCCCCGGCACGGCGATCGTCGCGCGCACGAGAAGCCGGCCCGGCTCCAGGTCGAGGCCGATCTCCTCGCGCACCTCGCGCCGGCAAGCGTCCTGCGACTCCTCCCCCGGCTCCACATGCCCGCCGGGCAGATTCCAGTACGGCTTGTAGACCGGGTCGACGATCAGCACCCGGTCCTGGTCGTCGACGATGACTGCGCCGGCGGACACGTTCGAGCGGGCGGTGGTCGGTTCCATGGGGATTCGGCTCCAGTGCATTCGGGATTGATCAGACCGCCGGCAGAGCGCCGGATCGGGAAACGTCCTCGAGGATCTCCCAGCCCTCGTCGGCGCTGGTCCTGCCGTACGCAGCGGCGACTGCCCGGAAGTGGGGCACCTCGACCGCAAGGCTCGTTCCGATGCTGAAGGGAAGCGGCGCGGGCTCGCCCTCGGGATGGGTGAGGTAGGCGGCGCGCGCGGCACGGATCCACAGCGCCTCGGCGGTGATCTCCCCCTCGGTGCCGCCGGCGCTCTCCGCCCGCCGCAGGGACAGCTCGGCCAGCCCCTTTGGAGCATGGCGGCTGAGCTCGAGGATCACGTCGCGAATCTCGGTGATGTAGCGCTGCAGCCTGCTGCCAGGGGTCTCGTCGTACTTGCTGTGCAGGTCACGCACCTTGTTGACGTAGGCCATGACGGTGAAGCGGCCCAGGAAGCGCCGCGGGCGCTGGCGGATGCGGTGGGGGGCGGTCTGCGCGAGGTCGCTCCACAGCGGGTGAATGGCCGCCAGGTGCGTCATCGTCCGGTAGCGGTCGCCCGCCGCGCGGCAAGCCGGCGCAATCGCGCCAAAGCCCCAGAGCAGGAAGGTCACGTACAGCAGCGTGTCGGTCACCGCCTCCTGAGCGAGGGAGAAGTCCTCGGAGACCGGGGTGACGGTGATCAGCACCACGTAGGCGATGCGCAGCACGGCGTACACCACGGCCAGCACCATGGCGACGGCCATCATGACCATGCCGGTCTTCACCAGGCGCTGGGGTATCTGCTTGACGGCGCCGCCCCACTGCACCGCGCACACGGCGGCCGCGGCTGCGGTGTAGAGGTAGAAGAGGGTCATGTAGACCGCGAGGCCCGGATCGCCGGCATGCCGGCCCATGAAGTAGGGCACGTCCTCGACGACGTCGTCGAGCATGAAGAAGAAGACGCCGGCCATCACGACGATCGTGCCTACCGAGGCCCGGGTGGCGATGCGGTGCACAAGGCTGGAGACCCGCACGGTGCGCGGGACATCCGCGGAAGGCTCGGTGGTGGCGTACACCGCGGTGATGTACCGCAGCAGCACGCAGATCCCGGTGATGGCCAGGATGTGCTTGATCAGATAGGCCAGGTCGGGGATCCCGAGGTGGTTGAGGAAGGTCCGGCCGAGGGTGGTCCGCGTCAGCCAGGACATGGCGAGGGCGGCGAACGCACCCCACAAGGATCTCTTGCGAACCCGTCCCTTCACCGCCGAGGGGGCTCTCATCAGGGCCTGCACCAGCAACAGGGCAGCAATCGCGTAAGCGAGCACATCAGACATGGTGGTTCCAGGTGGTGCTAGGGGCGGCCGAGCGGGTAGCTGAAGTCCTCGGCGAGCCGGCGGGCAGTGGTGTCCTCGATGAACTCGGTGGTCCGGTCAAGTTCGTGGAGCCGGGAGGCAGCTGCCTCCGTGCGGATCTCCTTGTGGTTGGCGTAGTCGCGGCGGGCGGCCACCTGGCCGTTCGCGATGAGCCGTTCGACCATCTCGACCAGCAATCCGCCGTGCAACTGGTCCAGTTCTCCGTCGGTGACGCCGTCAGCGTCGTCGACCCAGAGATGGACGAGCTCGTGGAGGATGATCTGCTGCCCGTGGAAGGTGAGTTTGCTCCCGGCGTGGAAGATGAAGTCGAAGGGCTTCGTGCGGTGCTTGATCCACAGCCCGCACACTCCGATCAGACCGATCAGCTGATCGGGGATCTCGATCAGGTGGATGCTGCGTCCTCGAGCTCGTTCGATGTTCTCGATGAACTCGTCCAGGTCGAATGGTGACGGCACCGGCATCGACTCGACGATGGAGTCGGTCTCCTTACGCAGTGCACGTCGTTGCCGTCTGGCACTCCCGCGCAGGCCTGCGGCCCTCTTGCTGATCAGGATTCTCTGCCGTGAGACCCACCTCTTCATCCGTCCTCCTCGCCCCTGCCCCGTGTCACTCTCGGGGGCGCCTTACAGCCGTACCCAAACATGCGTTCTATTTGCATGTCGAGTCGGTTGGCGCCGCACACGCCATCCGACCCGGGATGTAACCCTCCACATCTGTCGCTCTACGTGACGACAGATCGGCAACCCTGTGCAATGGCTCAATTGCACAGCGCGCAGGGGGAGATCACTATGTCCACCCGATTCACATAATTGCAAGCAGGAATTCCACTTACATGTGCGAGGCCACCTTCAACCACCGATTTCCGGCATCCCGGGATGCTGGCACGGTGGCCAAACCCGAACAGATACCCCTCGCCCTGACAGGAAGTCATAAAGACCATCGCCGCAGCTCACGCATGGTGTGAGGGATGCTTTAGCCTGTTCACGCAAGGCATTCCATCCATCCGCGAAAGAGGCACCTGTGCGCACCGACATCCCGGCCGCTCGCGGCGAACCCTGAATGTCGCAAGGTGCCGATTTTCGCCATTCCCAGGCGCGTCTGACGCAAATTCGACATATGGCGCGACGCGTGGGCGGCGCGTGGCAGAATTAGGCCCCTAGGGCATCCTCCGCACTGGACATGCACCGGCGGATCATGCACGCTGCGTCACGATTGCGACGAAGGTCAGCCGCGCGAAACTAATCGGGCGAACGGATGCCCTTCGTTCGGGACTCGGAGCGGCTGATCCCGCTCGCCCCACGGCGCGCTCACCACAGGCCTACCCCTGATGGTCATCTTCCGGGCTCCCCAGTGATCCAGGTGCGTCCACGTGCTTGCGAAGGCGAACGTAACTTCCGGCCCCCGCATCGTCAACTATAGTTTAGACACGTCGAGAGAGAGCAGTCACCGTGCCCCATGCAGGCGAGAGAGCGGACAGTGAGACGCCGCCGACCACGCCCCCGGTTCCCGTACCCGGCCCTGGGGCGTCCTTCGCCGACCGACTGAACTACCTGTTCGACCGGGTCAGGCCGCCGGGCGCGGACGAGTACAGCAACGCCCACGTAGCCCGGGAGATCTCCTCCTACGGCGACGAGAACATCACCGGCGCGTACATCGGGCTGCTCCGCAAGGGACAGCGGAACCCGACCGTCAAACTGGTGCCGCTGTTCGCCAGGTTCTTCGGCGTCGAGGCCGGCTTCTTCGTCGAGGACACCGTCACGCTCAGGGTCACCGGACAGTTCGAGCTGCTGCGCAGGATGAACCAGGCAGGTGTGAAACAGATCGCACTTCGCGCCATGGGCCTGTCGGAGCAGAGCCTCAACGAGGTGCTGAAGAAGATCGAGGCCGTACGGGAACAGGAAGGACTGCCCCTCGACCCGGACCAAGATCTTCCCTGACCGGCGGCTACGCTCGCCTCTCAGCGGCTCTTGAGAGGAACACGCATGTGGCACAGCCGTCGTGCGCGCCGGCCCGTCGACCAAGCTGAGGAAGTCGAGCGGCGCAGCCGAGCGTTCATTGAAGAACTGGATCTTCCTGCCGTCGACAACGTCCTCGGGCTGCTTCCGTTCATGGAGCAGACGACAGGGCGGGAGATCCAGCTGGTGCCCTTCACGCCGGATCTCTCGGACCCGGATTCACTGGACCCATCGGCCCCGTGCGGCATGTGGATCGTCACCGACACCACGGACTACCTCTTCTACGACGAGGGCGTCAGCCCCGCGTACACCGAGATCGTCGCCGGCCACGAGTTCGCCCACATGCTCAAGCACCGCAAGACGAAGAAGTCGCTGGACCTCTCCGGCCTCGGCAACGTGTTCACGGACATTGATCCCGCCACCGTCCGGCTGGTCCTCGGTCGGACCGAGTACACCCAGCCGGACGAGTTCGAGGCGGAGCTGATCGGCTCTCTCCTGCAGGAGCATGTACAACGATCGCGTGCCGCTGCCGCCCGCGGCTCCGACGACGACCCCATAGCCCGTACGCTCCTGCGCTGACCAGAACAGAGCACCGTGAAAGACATACTTCATCCCCTGTGCCTCGTGATCGCTGGCACAGGATTCCTCTTCCTGCTCCGCGACCTGGGCAAGCGCCCGCGCAACCCCGCAGTGATCGCCCTCGCGTTCACGTACGGGTTCTCCGCCCTCAGCTACGCCATCTCGATCACCTGGGTCTGGGTGCGCATCGACAGCACCTTCGGCGTCACGAACATCGCCGTGCCGCTGGCCCAGAGCTGCGTAGTCATCGTCTTCGCGCTCCAGGCCACCGTCCTCGCCTACTGGTCCCGGCCCGCCGACGCGGCACGGCGCCGCAGCCGCCACCTACTCCTCGCCGCCGCCGGCGTGATCGCCGGGATGGCAGTGCTCTTCGCCCTGCTGACCCCCACCGCGCAGAGGCCCACCGACTTCTCGAACTATTACGCGCACGACCCCTTCTTCCAGGTGTACCTGACGCTCTACATCGGCGCGTACACCGTGGCCGAGGTCTACCTGGTGCGTTCCTGCTGGAAGTACGCGCGCTCCGCGTCCAACAGCTCGATCGCCACCGGCCTGCGCCTCGTGGCGGTCGGCGCGACCATCACACTCGGCTACAGCGCGATCCGCATCTCAGCCGTCGTCGGCGGGATCTTCGGGTTCAGCGTCAAGAGCCTCGACCCCTACGCCTGGCTCTGCGGCGATGTCGGCGCCACCCTCACGCAGATCGGCTACTTCCTTCCGACGCTGTCCCGGCGCATCGACAACACGCGGACCTGGGCGAACACGCACCTGTCGTACTGGCGCCTGCGGAAGCTGTGGACCGCCCTGTCCCAGGCCCATCCCAAGATCACTCTGCTCCGGCCGGACCCCCAGCGCGGCAGCCTCCTGCACGGCCGCAGCGCGCACTTCCCGCTCCTGCGGCGCCGCGTCGAGATCCGCCACGGCCAGAAACTGCTGCGTCGCTACCTCGACCCCGCCGTGCGCACCGAGTCCGAAACCCGCCGCGCGGATGAAGGACTCACCGGCGCCGAGCTGGCAGCGGCCGTCACCGCCGACCAAATCCATGCCGCGCTCATCCGCTTCTACTCAGACGCTCCGATCGACGCTCCCACCGAGTACGCCGACGTGAACCTGCCCCTTCCGACGGCCGCGGACGAAGTGCTCCACCTCGAGCGGGTCGCCGACTCCTTCACCCCGCCTCACCGCGCGGCCACCCACGACATCCCCAGCACCACATCAGGAGCCCGCACGTGATCCTCCGCCGCACCGTGCTCGCCACCGCGGCTGCACTGGCCGCCGCCACCGCTATGACCACCTCGGCCAGTGCACGCCCCCGGGCCGATAAAAAATCACGCAGCACGACACCGCTGCACCTGGCGTCAGCCGGCGACCAGCTGGCCGCTCTCCGCGAGCGCCGGATCACCAGCCGCAGTTTGTTGGACCAGCACCTCGCCCACATCGCCAAGGCGAACCCGAAGCTGAACGCCGTCGTCACCCTCGACGCCGACGGTGCCCGCGCGGCCGCCGACAGGGCAGATCAGCACCTCGCCACGACCGGCAAGCCACTCGGGCCGCTCCACGGTCTGCCGATGACGGTGAAAGACGCCCTTGAGGTCAAGGGGATGCGCACCACCTGCGGGTCGCCCAGCCTGACCGACCACGTTCCCGACCGTGACGCCGACGTCGTCGAGCTGCTGCGCAAGGCCGGCGCGATCATCATCGGCCACACGAACGTGCCGACCATGTGCCAGGACATCCAGACGTCGAACCCGATCTTCGGCAAGACCGTGAACCCCTTCGACGCCGAAATGACCGCCGGCGGCTCCTCCGGCGGCCCTGCCGCCGCGGTCGCCGCGGGCTTCACCAGTCTGGAAGTCGGCTCCGACCTCGCCGGCTCCCTGCGTCTTCCCGCCGCATACTGCGGTGTCTACGCACTGCGCACCTCCCGCGGCACCAGCCCGATCGTGCCCACCCGCGGCCACATCCCCCGCCTGCCCGGCTGGGCCACCAGCAGCGACATGATCACGCTCGGCCCGATCGCCCGGACCGTCGAGGACCTCGGCCTCCTCCTGGACGTCATCGCCGCGCCCTCCCCCGCCGACTGCGCCGGCTGGAAGATCGAGCTGCCGGCGCCGGCCAAGACCAAGCTCGGCGAGTACCGCGTCGGCATCTGGGCCGACGACGCGTACTGCCATGTCGACGCCGACACCCGCGCCCTGCTCGACCAGGTCGCCAAGCTCGTACGCGGGCTCGGCGCAACCGTCGACGACACCACCAGGCCTGTCGACTTCGCCGAGAGCGACAAGCTGTTCCAGCGCCTCATGTACGCCACGGCCTCGGCCACCGCCACCGACGCCGCCTTCGCCGCCGACATCGAAGCAGCAGAGAAGATCCCGGCCGACGACCCGAGCGCCCTGTTCCTCCACTCCCGGACCATGCGGCACCGCGACTGGTGCGTCGCCGACGAAGCACGCCAAAAGCTCCGCGCGACCTGGGATGCGTACTTCTCCGAGCACGACATCCTCATCACGCCGGCCACACCCACCGCGGCCGTCCCCGACCAGACGAATACGCCGCCCCCGCAGCGCTGCATCACCGTCGACGGCCAGAAGCGCTCGTTCTACGACCAGACCAGCTGGCTCAACCTCACCAGCCCTGTCGGCCTGCCTTCCCTGGTTATCCCCGCTGGCAAGACCGAGGCGGGGCTGCCGCTGAGCATTCAGGTCATCGGCCCCTACCTCGCCGACCGCACCGTCCTCGCGGTGGCCAAGCAACTTGCTCGTCGGCTCCCTGCCCCCGTCCAGCCGCCCGCGTTCGCTGGTTAGCCCGATCACCTCACCGCGCCGCCTGTCAGGGCGAGAACCCGTGTCGGCCGGGCTTGGGGGCAAAGCGTTGATCAAGGTGGTTGCAGTGGGAGTTCAGGTATCCCGCGTCATAGACGGCTACATGGATGGCTACGGCGGCGTGATTTGGGACCACCGAGGCGTCGCGAATCGGCCCGATCTGTGAAGATCGCCGCCCGCGAAGGCGGCTTGAGATGGCTCCAGTTGGCCCTCCGGGCCGGTCACGGGCGGGGCCGATTCAGGTCGCCTCGGAGCGAGCCTCACAATTCGGGGCCCGCTGGCGTCGCCTCGGAGGGGCCGGAAGAAGCCGCAGCCACTACATGGAGCCCCTCCACTCCCCCGCATTGTGTGGCGCCACCGAAGAATCACACCGTGGGCGGTCTCGTTGACCAAGAAGCACGTCAGCGCCGTGACGCACTTCGACCGGCCATGGACTCAACGAGACACGAAAGCCGCCCTGTTGCCACAAAGGTCGACAGGGGTAGAAGGTAGAACGACGAAGCGTCCCTCCTCATCTGCCTTGAGGAGGGACGCTGTCGCAACTCCGGTTAGCTGTCCTATCCGGCGGAGTTACACGGCCGGGCTGAACGAGTCAGTAGCGGCAGCCTGCACGAACTCCGTCCATGCCTGCGTTGTGAAGCCGAGGCGTGGCCCCTGTGCGTTCTTTGAGTCGCGGACGAGCACCTCGGTCTGGGAGGCCGGGACGGCGCACTCGATGCAGTCCCCTCCGTTCTGACCGCTGTAGCTGCTCTTCCACCACTTGAGCTTCTCTTGCAAGGGGGACTCTCCCATCTCTTTTTCCATATCTGCCAACACGGCAGCTTCCAGGCATTCGACCTGGAGGTCTTACTGTCAGAGTCTCCCCTAGGCCTTCGGAGGGCCATAGCCGAGGCGGTCCCGTTCGGCGGATTTCAAGCACGTTACCGATGCGTTAGACCCACCTCGTTGTCCACATCGGTTTATAGGGTCGATATGGCTGACTGGATCATCTGCTCGGACTCCTCAGTGGAGGCAGCGAGCTCCTGAATCTTTCCGAACGCGTCGCTGAACGGAGTGACGGCTGACTCCTCCGACAGCACGCCGCCGTCCACAAGGTTCTCCAGATAGGCAAGATCCCCCACCGTCTCGTCTTCGAAGTCGAGAAGCGTGAAGGGGCCGTGCATCGCGGGATGAGCCCCTGCGGCAAACGGCAAGACATGCACGTTGACGTGAGGAGTGGCACCGAGCTTGAGCAGCCTCTTGAGCTGTCCCTGCATGACCTCAGCGCTACCGACCGGCCGCCGGATGATCGCCTCATTCAGGACGACCGTCACGGTTGGGGGCTGCGGTCGGTCGAGGATGCTCTGACGCTTGAGTCTGACCTCGGCTTGAACCTCCTGAGTCCTTTCGTCGGCGTCCGAAAGACTCAGGATGACTCGTGCGTACTCAGGATCCTGAGCGAGGCCCGGGATGAACTCCGACTGGTAGATGCCGATGGTCTTGGCCGCGGCCTCGAGCCCCAGGTACGCCTGGAACCAGGCTGGGATGGTGCCCTTGAACGGCTTGAGATCCCACCAGTCCTTGCGGGTCTTCGTGATCTTGGCATAGTTCTCCAGCTCCTCACGAAGCTCACGTGGAGCTTCATACAGGTCGCAGAGGAGGCGAACGTCGCCGATTTCGACCGCAGTGTCCTTGGTCTCCAGGCGGGTCATGCGGGCCGTGGACCATCCGAACTGCTTGGCTACCGACGAGGCGGTCAGGCCCCGGGCATCCCTCAGCCTGCGGAGCTGCAGCCTGAGCAGGATGCGGCATAGGGCGACCGATCTGTCATCCGTCGCAGCCATCTGTACTCTCCCTCGTCCGTGACTTGTCGTCAGTCTGACGGCTCGTGAGGCGTCCATCAACGCCTAGCGGTTCGAAGTGACGATAGTCGCCACCGCGTGCTCAACATGTCGAGAAGATGCGCTCTGCGAAATTTTCTCAGAGTAGCTTTACGGAGCGAAGAGACCGCTGCAATACTCCAGGGGTCGCAACAGTTGGCAGTTGATCGCTCACGGTTGGTAGGCGTTGACGTGCGCCGCCGTGTCACCTCGACGCGAGGACCCCGTTCATGCCTCTCAGCTCGCGTGATCCCGCCCGCCGCGGAGATCGGATGTTGTCCGCCGAGTTAGCCCGCTTCACACCCCACGCACTCGCTGGAGCCACACGGGGCTGGCCGATGTCGGCACTGAGCCGGCGTTCGCTGGGCGTGCGAGCCCAGGGCGATGTGCGCGGCATCGGCGAAAGCGCTGCCCTTGCGGCCGTGATCGTGCCGGTGTTGCGCGAAGAGGGAAGGCTCCCCTGCTTGGGCGGACTTGTTCGGGGAATGCACGTGTCCTGCGACAGGCCGCGACCGGTGGCTTCGGCGCCCTCGTGCTTAGGGACGCTCCGCCGCGTTCTGCCAGTAGTTCCGCAACATGTCTGTCGGCCAGTCGGGCTGGCGTACCGGACCGCGGGGCAGCATCTCCTGAAACGCCGGCGCCAGGTCGATGACGGGGGTGCCGTCGTCGGCGTCCAGGTCGACGACGTGCAGGTCTCGGCCCTCAACTCGCAGCAGTCTCGGGTACGAGACACCGATGCGGGCGGGACGCCGATGGTTACGGTGGACGAGCCCTCCGGTGGCCGGCCATGCCGGATTGTCTCGGGGGCTTCGGGGCTCCAGCTCGATGTCGTTGTCCGAGCCAAGGCTGAAGTGCCAAAGCACCTCAAGGTGGCTAAATTCTTCGATCCCCTGCAAGGCGCTCTCGGGGATCGCCGGGACGATGCGGATGATCGATTCGACGCCACCCTTGTAGTCGTCGATGCGTCCGGCGTGGCCTCCAACGACCCGACCGATCACCGGCACTTCGATGGACTCGTCGAACAAGATGGCCCCTTCATTCTGCTCTGGATGGCAACCGAGCCGGCTACCGCGATCATCGTCCTGGCCGCGTCAGCCTACGCCGAGCGCTGCCCGCGCCTTGGCGTCGAGCTCGGCGGCTGGACTGCCTCCTCGGCCACGAAACGGGCTGAGCGCGCGACGCATCTGAACGACCGTCTCCCGAGCCCGCCCCGACTGCACTCCGGTCATTGCGTCGAGCGCCTGGCCCCAGGTGTCACACGCGGCCTCGATCTGGCCCTGCTGCACCTGCACCGCGCCCAAGTAGCCCAGGGTCACCGAGTGGGTCCGGGCGAACTGGGCCCGTCGGGTTCGGACGCTGTGGCGGAAGTGTCTTTCCGCTCCCTTCAGGTCTCCGAGGTCGCGCAGGGTGGCCGCGGTTTCGTGAGCGAGGCTGGCTTCGCCGAAGAACCAGACGCGGCCGGGCTCGTCCCCCTCCCCCGCCTTGCTGAGATCCCTCTCGGCCTGGGCGAGGGCCGCCACGGCCTCCTTCCGGCGGTTGTCGGCGGCCAGGCTGCGGGCGTGGACCACGCCGATCAGCGCCCTCTCGCGCCAGCTTGCGTTGGAGTATCGCTTCCCGGCGATGGAGTCGGTAGCCAGGCGTACTGCCTGCCCCGGCTGCTTGAGGTCCACAGCCTGGTGCGCCATCGCGCGCAGGACGTGGCCTGCCAGGGGTGCGTCCCTGGCTTCCTCAGCCAGCTGCGTGGCAACGGTGAACCAGTGAAGCGCTACGGGGTGCTCCCCGGCGTCGAATGCGGTCCACCCGGCGAGGTAAGCGAGTTCGCCGGCAGCGGAGGTCATGGCGCGCCGAACCTCCTCGGAGGGGAATCGGCTGTTGAGGTAGTCGGCGATCTCCGTACGCAGGTAGGCCACGAGTGCCGTGCGCCCGACGCCGCGGCCGCCGCGTTGCTGGTCGCGGCGAGAGAAGAAGACGGCCATTTCGCGGACGCTCTCGACGTCTTGAACTGTGACGGTATGCGTCGACACAGCTTTGCGGGCGCGGGCGCGCTCGGCTGCTTCCTCCCACCACGACTCGGATGGCAGGGCCAGGCCCGCGACGGAGTAGGCCGAGCTCACCAGCACTCGTCGACGATCCATGTCCATGTCAGTGCCCCCGAGGTTCACCAGCGTAGTCAGCGTGTCGACGCTCCACTCCGGTGGCTTCGGTTCGGCACCCTCGTCTGCGGCGAGCCCGATGTCGGCGAGAGTGACGGTGCGGCCGAGGCCTCGCGAGAGCGTCTCGGCCAAGATAGACGGCGCTCGGCCGCTTGGGCGCGTGCCGGCGATCCAGCGGGCGATGGACGACTGGTTCGTAGCGGCCAGCTCGTGGGCACCGTTCTCCGCCGCGACAGCTCGAAATCGAGCCACCAGGCGTGCTTGAGGCAGGCCCAACTCCTGGATCACGGCTTCCAGTCGACGGTTGCGTGTGCGCCCCACGGCGGGCCCCTGTCCCCGAAAAGATCTTGCATCACGTGCATTGGGTCCGCGGTCCGATCGGGATACCGCCCAGGCCTCGGACGCGGTTCTCTCGTGAAGACGATATTCCTGCAACCCCCCGCCCGTGCAGGGCTTCTGGCCACCTCACGCGTTCGAGCTCGGCCTATGTCCGAAAACAGCTCATCGGTCAGTCGAGAGAAGGAGCCCATCGT